>NZ_JBLODY010000059.1:0-25475 GCF_047785625.1 Solidesulfovibrio sp. C21 | reverse complement strand
CTGTAGTTGTAACCGCTGAAAGTTTTTGGGAGGGGAGAGCGCGAGAGGGGGACCCTTTTTTCAAAAAGGGTCCCCCTCTCGCATTCTTCCACATCCCCCTCCCCCATTTACCCCTTCCTGCCGGCGACCACGGGATCGTGCAGGATGAGGCGTTTGAAGTAGCCGGTGATGCGGGCGATGTCGCCGCCGGCAAGCGCTGCGAGGCCCTTGGCCGCAAGTCGCATACCTTCGCCGGCCACATAGGCGAGCCTGTAGAGCCGGGTCGGGTTGTGTCTGGAGAAAAAGGCCGTCAGCTTAGGCGAGAGCAGCGCCGCGTACACCCAGCCCGGGATATGCTGGAAGGTGAGCAGATAGAGCAGAAACGACGGGTAGTTGCGCCGGGGCGGGATATAGAACGGCCGGCGGTAGATTTCCGTTTCCTCGTTGTGGATGCGTCCTTCGGCCTTGGCCAGCCGGTACAGTTCGGTTTCCGGAAAATAGACCAGACTGGCGATGGCCAGGCCGAAGGGCTTGGGGAGCCTGGCCAGAAGCCGTACCGTGTCGAGGAGGTCCTCCTCGGTCTCCCAGGGCGAGTCGATGATGACGTGGTAGTCCGGCGTCAGCAGCTTGCCCCGCCGTTCATGGAGCAGCCGCGCCCCGGCCAGGACCTTGTCCTCGGATTCGGACCGGCGAAAAAGCTTTTTGATCTTGGGGCTGCCCGACTGGATGCCCATCTCCACATAGCACAGCCCGGCGTCGATGAGCAGGTCGAGCTTGTCCGCGGACAGGGTCGTGGGCGAGGCCTGGCAGAAAAGGGGCAGGCCGATGTCCTTTTTGTAGGAGGCGGCAAAGGCTGTCAGCCAGTCCATTTTGCGGGAAAAAAAGGTGTCGTCGAAAAGCTGGATGCCCTCGATGAAGGGATAGCGCGCCGTGATCTGCCGCAGCTCGGCCATGACGTGGGCCACGCTTCTGTTGCGGAAATAGGGCGTGCCGCCGCCGGCGAAAAGCGCCTTGACCGTGGGCACGTTGCAATAGGCGCAGCCATGCGGGCAGCCCCGGTCGGTCATGGTGCGGTAGACGCGAAGGAGCCGGCCGCCCCGATACGGCACCCGGGGCAGGGCTTTGGCCAGGACGTCGGCGGAAAGGGGCACGATGCGGTCGGCCTCGGGGGCGTGCACAAACTGATCAACACCCGTAAAGTCGAAAAAGGGCAGCGCGTCGAGATCGGCAATGAGCGGGCGCAGGCCGTTGTCCACGATGCGCCCGTCCCGCCGGGTCCACACCCCGGGGATGGCGTCCGTGGCCCCGCCCGAAGCCAGGGCGGCAAGCAGTTCGTCCAGGGCCGTTTCCCCCTCGCCCCGACAGACGAAATCGGCGTGGTCAAGGGCCTCTTCGGGCCGGATGGTGGCGTGGATGCCGCCCCAGATGACCGGAAGCCCCAGGCGATCCTTCACGGCTTTGGTGAGCTGCGCGGCCCGGTCGAAGTAGTTGGTGAAAAACGATACCCCGACCAGGTCCGCCCCGGCGGCCAGTTCAAGGGCCGCGTCCACGATGTGGTCCGGGTAGCGGTAGACGAAGGAGCCGTCCTCCTGGAGCAGGCCGATGCTTCCCGGAAAAAGGACGAGGCGCACGGTGTGCCCGGCGGCCTTGAGATTGGCTTGCAGGCTCCTGACGCCGAAAGCGGACAGGTCCGGCGGCGTGGGGGAGAAAAGCGTCAGTGTGGGCATGGGGCATCCGTGGAAAGCCGTGTCCCGGGTGTTCTCCGGGCTTGGGGTTATTCGGGCGTTCGCCTAGCCGGGACCGCTTCGGGAGGCGTCCGAGATGCGGCGGATAAGGCCGGTGGTGCTGCGGTCCGGGGTCAGCGGCACGAGCACCACCCGGCCGCCGTAGCCCGCGACGACATCGGCCCCGACCACGGTTTCCATGGTGTAATCGCCGCCCTTGGCCAGCATGTCCGGCCGCACGGCCTTGATGAGTTCGAGTGGCGTGTCCTCGTCGAAAATGACCACCGCGTCCACCGAGGCCAGCGAGGCCAGCATGCGCGCCCGGGCCGCCTCGTCCTGGACGGGGCGGGTTGGGCCCTTGAGCCGGCGCACCGACGCGTCGGAATTGAGCCCCACGATGAGCCGGTCGCATTCCCGGCGCGCGCCGTCGAGCATGGCGGCATGGCCGGGATGGAGCAGGTCGAAGCAGCCGTTGGTGAAGCCCACGGTCAGGCCCAGCCGCCGCCAGAGGTCGGCCATTTCGGCCGCCCGTTCGCGGGAAAGTTCCTTCTGGCCGGCGTCCTCGCCGGATTGGCGCAGCACGGCCAGGCGCAACTCGTCGGGATGGGCCACGGCCGTGCCCACCTTGCCGACCACGATGCCGGCGCCGATGTTGGCCAGGGCGGCGGCCAGCCCGAGCGGCGCGCCCACGGCGATTCCGGCGGCCAGGATGGCGGCCACGGTGTCGCCCGCGCCCGAGACGTCGTAGACCTCCCGGCCGGCGGCCCGGATGTGGGTGGCCGGTCCGTGGGCGGGGTAGAGGCTTAAGCCCTCCTCGCTGCGGGTGACGCAGATCGCGCCGAAGCCATGGGTCAGGATGAGCGTCCGGGCGGCGCGGGCGTATTGGGCGTCGTTGGCAAGCGTTGCGCGGGTCGCGGCCGCAAGCTCGGCCTTGTTGGGGGTGATGACGCTGGCCCCCCGGTACCGGGCGAAATCCAGCCCCTTGGGGTCGACCACCACCGGGATTTCGCGCCGGGCGGCCTCGGAAACGAGGGCGGCCAGCAGACCCGGCGTCACGCCACCCTTGCCGTAATCCGACACCACGACGGCCGCCGCTTCGGGGAGAAGGGCCAGGGCCGCGTCGATCAGCCCCTGTTCGCTTGGGGCCGTGACCGGGGCCACGGTCTCGAAATCGGTGCGCAGCAGATGGTGTGAGCCGGAGACGTAGCGCGTCTTGACGGCGGTGCGCCGGCCGGGCTCGGGCACAAGGCGCGCCTTGCCGCCAGTCAGGTCGGCCAACAGCCCGTCCAGCTCCCGGCCGGCCGTGTCGTCGCCGACCACTCCGGCGCAGGAGACCTGCACGTCCAGGGCGCGCAGGTTTCGCACCACGTTGCCCGCGCCGCCGGGCATGGCGGCCTCGTCCTCGATGGCCAGGATGGGGATGGGGGCCTCGGGCGAAATGCGGCTGACCTTGCCGCGCACGAAGCGGTCCAGCATGAGGTCGCCGACCACCAGCACCCGGGCGTCCGCCAGACTGTCGCACAGGGCGATGCGGTCGGCGAGGGCGTACGTGTCGGGGCTTTCCAGCATGGCGGCCTCCTGTTGCTCGCGGCAATTTCCAGTCTGTCCTGTCGTAAGGCAACAAACCGGATTCAATAAATGTTTTTTTGCAAACGCGCCACTAGCGGTAGGGGTTGGGGCAGGAAAGGTAGCCCGTAACGTAGTCGGTCAGGGCCTCTTCAAGGGGCGTCATGGGGTCGGCGTAGCCGGCGGCGCGCAGTCGATCCAGGCGGGCTTCGGTGAAATATTGGTACTTGTCGCGGATCTCCGGCGGCATGTCCACGTATTCGATGGCCGGCGCACGCCCGGCGGCGGCAAACCCGGCGCTGATAAAGTCCTTGAACGTCCGGGCCGTACCCGTGCCCACGTTGAAAAGCCCGCTGACCCCGGGGTGGTCGAGGAGCCAGAGCATGACCCGTTCGGCGTCGCGCACGGACACGAAATCGCGCTTTTGCCCGCCGTCGGGGTAGTCCGGGTGGTGGGACTTGAAGAGCCTGACCGTCCCGCCGCCGGCGATAACCGGCCACAGCTTGGTCAGCACGCTTTGCATGGAGCCCTTGTGAAATTCGTTGGGGCCGAAGACATTGAAGAATTTGAGCCCCACGCACTGGGGCGGCAAAGGGCCGCCGTCGAGCTTGCGGCGGCAGACGATGCGGTCGAAGGCGTGCTTGCTGAAGGCGTAGAGATTAAGCGGCGTCAGTTTGGCCAGAGCCTCGGGGGTGAAAAGGTCGTCAAAGCCCTGGGAGCCGTCGCCGTAGGTGGCGGCCGAGGAGGCGTAAATGAGCGGCACGCCGGCAGAGGCGCACCAGTCGAGCAGGTCTATGGAAAAGCGCAGGTTTTCCCGGGTCACGGCGTCGCCGTCGGTGACGGTGGTCGCGGAGATGGCCCCCATATGGAACACGGCGCGAAGCTGTCCCCGCCGGCCCGAAAGCCAGGCCGGCAACGCCTCGGGCGCGATCAGGTCATCGAACTCCCGGGCCCGGATATTCTTCCATTTCTCGCCGCCACGCAGGCGGTCGCACAGGATGAGGTCGGTGATTCCCCGGTCGTTTAAGCCAGCGGCCAGGTTGGAGCCGATGAAACCGGCCGCGCCGGTGATGAGAATCATGGGCTGCCTCCGTGTCGGACAGGAACTTTGAAGAAATGTAGAGGCGTCGCGGCACCATGGCAAGTCCTGGTCCCGGCGGAGGGGTGGGGATCGGCGGGCGAGGCGGGCGCTCGTGCGCGTCGCGGCGGGCTCAGGCTTCTTTTTCCAGTTCCGCTAGGCGACGCTCCAGCTTTTCGACCCGCGCTTCCAGCGAGGTGCGTATGGCGGCGGTTTTGGCCCGGCAGGACACCTTTTCCTCGAGCAGGTCGTCGAGGATGAGGTTTTTTTCGAACCAGGCCCGCAACATGGTGCTCAGATAACGGCGGCCCATCTCGCTCAAATGGAGGTTGGAGTTGCCCCAGGTGCGGCCCTGCCAGGAAATGGGAACCTGGGCGATGGCGTAGTCGCGGATGAGGGCGTTTAACGAAAGTTCGATGGTGATGTTGAAATGGCAGGCCTTGAGCGGCCAGATGTCGCGGATCACGGTGGAACGGTAGGCCTTGAAGGAATTGGTCAGGTCGTTGTAGCGCGTCCAGAAAAGGAGCTGGAGCATACGATTGACAAGCCTGTTGGCCACAAGCTTCACCCGGGGATAGTTCGAGCAGTGCGAGCCCCGGATGAACCGCGAGCCGTACACGCAGTCGTAGCCTTCCTCGATCTTGCGGTAATAGCGGGCCACATCCTCGGGGTCGTCGGACTGGTCGGCCATGCAGATGACGATGACGTCCCCGCCGGCCTGTTCCAGCCCGGCCCGCACGGCCCGGCCGAAACCGCGCGGCGGCGCGCGGCGCACGATGACCACATGCGGGTCTTCCCCGGCCAGGGCGGCCAGCACCGCGTCCGTGCCATCGGTGCTGTTGTCGTTGACCAGCACCAGTTCGTAGGGGATGGCCTCGCGCGTCAGCACCTGGCGCAAACCCGCCACCGTGTCCCGGATATTGCCCTCTTCGTTGTGGGCGGGGATGACCACGGACAAGGTCAGGAGCTGGTCCATAGCGATTCCTTAAAGCGGGGCAATCAGTCCCGGATGTGTCGCGTGGCCAGGGGAAACACATGGTCTTCCAGACCGTGCCACCAGCCGGGCATGGCTGCGACCCGGGCGGCGTAGCGCTCCAGAAAATCCTCGGTCATGGCGCGACCGGCGGCGTTTTTATCCGAAATGGCCGGAACTTCCAAGGGCGCTTCGATGGTCAGGCAAAATGGGACATTGCGTCCCGGCCCGAGGAAGGCCGGGCACAGGGCCGCGCCCGTGGCCAGGGCCAGTTTGGCCGGCCCGAGGGGGGCGCTTAGGCGGCCGCCCGGAAAATCGAAGTCCGCGTGCCGGCCGAAGGGGACTTGCCCGGGGCCGTCGTCGGCCGTGGTCATGACCACGCCGCCGGCGCGCAGATGCTCGATGGCCCGGCGGGTGCCCGGTCCGGGCGGCACGATGGCGGCCGGGATGCGGGCTTCGTAACGCTGGCGCAGGCGGAAGGCCACGTGGCGGCCGATAAAGGACAGCCCGGCGTCGCTTAAAAAGCCGATCTGGAGCATGGGGTAGCCGAGCAGTCCGAGGGCGGCCAGGGGCAGCTGGGTCGGGCCGAAATGGCCGATGGGCAGCACCACGCCGCGTCCGGCGGCGAGCGCGGCGTCGAGATGTTCGCGTCCCTCGATGGCGAGCACCGAGGGCCGGTTGTCCCGGGTCAGCCGGGGAAAGACGAAGATGGACAGCTGGTTGACGTAGTGCGTCTCGTAGGCGGCGACCATCTGGGTTTTTCGCACGGCCTCGTCGAGGCCCGGCGCGACCGTGCCGGCGGCCCGCCTGAGCCTGGCCGCCCGGCCGCCGCGCCTCCCCGCCAGGGCGGCATGGAGCCGGCCGAGGCGGGCCAGCAGGGCGAACCCGGCCTTGGGCGGCAGGCGCTCGACCACAAGGCGCAGCGGGTACCAGACGACAAGGCGCAGCAGATCGCGGCCCGGGCTTTCCGAAACCTTCATGCCTACTTTCCCGCGGCCCGCAGCAGGAGATTGAAGAATTTGTCCAGATAGAGGGTCGTTGGCTGGCTGTAGGTGACCGGGGTCAGCAGGTCGGCTCCGGGCTCGATGAGCCCTTCGCGCGCGGCCAGCTCGGCCAGGGCGGTGTGGGGCTCCACGCGCAGGGTGTTGATTTCGAAATGCGCCCGCCGGCCCATCTGCCGCTTGGCCCGCAACAGGAAGGCCAGCATGCCCGCCGCCGCGAAAAGCGTTTGGCCGGGCGGGTTCTTGAAGAAGTTGTAGCTCACCTCGAAGCAGCCCATGTCGCGCACGAGCCCGTAGGCGGCGTCGATCTCGGCCACGGTCACGGCCTTGCCCAGTTTTTTGAGCGCGCCGTCGCCGTAGGCGTCAGGGGAGAAGATGACCGTGTCGCAGCCGGCGTCGCGGGCCAGCTCCAGAAACTCGCGGTCGAGGCCCCGCTCGGTGAACCAGGCCGACCAGGAAAGCGTGACGCCGCGCGCGATCATGGCCCGCATCACGTCCTTGGCGTGCTCGGCCGGCACGTTGAAGACCGAGTCGAGAAAGGTGAAGCGCGAAAGCCCTTGCTCGTGCTCCAGGCGGTAGAGCGACTCGGCCACGCGGGCCGGGTCCTTTTTGCGGTAGGCCTTGCCGTTTAAAAAACCGTACGGGCAGTAGAGGCAGGACAGGGCGCAGCCCCGCTTGGTCTCGACGCCCACCCCCCAGGGCACGGCGGCGTAGGGGGCAAGCGGCAGCACGGAAAAATCCGGCTCCGGCAGGCCGGCCAGGTCGACTTTCCCGCCCGGGGCTGCCGGGGAGGTCAGTCGCGCCGTGCCGTCCGGGGCGCGGACATAGACCGAGGGCACGGCGGCGGGATCGCCTCCCGTCCTGGCGGCCAGGGCCTCGATCAGGGCGGCGAAGGAAAGCTCGCCCTCCAGGTACACGCCGTAGTCGATGGCCGGGTGGGTTTCCATGATGCGTGCGGCGAACATGGAAAAGCCTGAACCGCCGACCACGAGGGGGCCGGAAAAGTCCCGGCGCACCGTCTCCAGCACCGTTTCGAAGGGCGGCAGGTAGGAGATGTTGACCCGGGTGTTGGTGGAGTCGATGTTGCGAAGCGACACCCCGACCACGTCCGGCGTGAAAGCGCGTACCTTCGCGGTAAGCTCGGTCATGGGCTCGGCGGCCACGTTGGGGTCGCAGCAGGCCACCTCGTGACCGGGCAGGCTCGCCGCCAGACAGGCCAGCCCCACCGGGTAGACCGGCGGGCCGTCGCCGCCGAGCCAGGACTGGACGAGCAGGACCTTCACGGCCGTCCCAGCAGTTTCCTGACCAGCCGCTTGGCCGGCCCGGCCACGGCAAAGGTCAGCGCCCAAAAGGGCCTGAAAAGCTTGGACCCGAACACTTTTGCCACGTCGTCCCGGGCGCAAAAAGCCAGCAGCCCGGAGGGAAACCGGCCGCCCTTGGCCAGAAGGATCAGAAAATTGCAGTAGTCCGGCCGGCGCATGGTGTAGCTCTTGGTGTAGACCTGACTGCGCTCGTCGGTGAGGTAGCCGTCGGCCACGGCCATGGCGGCGAGCTTGGTGCCGGGGTAGAGCACCAGGGAAAAGGGCTGGAGCCGGAAGGGCTTGGGGATGCGGGCGATGAAACGGATGGAATCCAGCCGGTCCCTTACGGTCTCGTAGGGCGTGTCCAGGATGAAGTCGTAACTCGGGGGAAGGAGCCTGTCCCGGTAGCTGTTGATGATGCGCATGGCGGCGAGCATCTTGTCGTTGCCCATGGCCTTGCGGTTGAAAAGCTCCTGGATGCGCGGCGAACCCGTCTGCACGCCCATTTGCAGGTAGATCATGCCGGCGTCGACCAGGGCGTCCATCTTTTCCCGGGTGATGGTGGCCGGGCTGCCGAGGCAGGTAAACGGCAGGGCGACGCGTTCCTTCCAGGCCTTGCAGAAATCCCGGATCTCCTCGAGGGGCCGGGCGAAAAAGGCGTCGTCGGAAATCCAGACGTAGCCGATGAAGGGCATGATGCGCCGGGCTTCGGCCAGTTCGTCCATGACGTGGGCAACGCTTCGCCAACGCAGGTAGCCCTTGGCCCCGTAAAGGGACTTGATGGCGTCGTTGACGCAGTAGGCGCAGCGGTGGGGACAGCCCCGGCCGGTCATGGTCTGGTAGCCCACCCGGCCGAGCATCTTCGAGACCGTGCCGCCGGCCAGGAACCGTTCGGTGACGGCCGGGGTGAGGGGTACGATGCCGCCGGCCGTCTCATCCCAGATATAGTGGTCCTCATGGGACCAGTCCGGCGGGGGCAGGGCGTCGAGGTCGGTGGTCAGCGGCCGCACCGGGTTTTCGGCCACGACGCCGTCCGGGCCCTTGGACCAGATGTTGGCGATGCCGGTCACCGGGCCGCCGGTTTCAAGGGCCAGGCAGACGTCGAGGATGGCTTCCTCGCCGTCGCCCACGCACACCATGTCCGCCGTGTCCAGGCATTCCCTGGGCCGGATGGTGGGATGCACCCCGCCCCAAAGGACGGGGAGGCGCAGGCGGGCGCGCAGGGACCGGGTGATCTGGACGGCGTTGTCCATGTAATTGGTCATGAGCGAAATGCCGACGAGGTCGGCGTCGCGGCACAAATTCGTCAGGGCGTCGAGGGTGCCTGCCGGGTAGCGCTCGGGCTGGTCGGTCAGGGCGTCGCCCAGGGGATCGGGCAGAAACACCAGCCGGGTGGCCACGCCGTTTTGGCGCAGAAACGACGAGATGGCCCGCACGCCGAAGGCGGTGATGTCGGGATAGGGGGAGATGAGGACGACGCGCATGACGGGGCGCTCCTACCTGAGTTGTTCCCGGATCTTCGCGTCCAGGGCGGTGGTCAGGGCGTCGAAGCCGTCCTGGGCCATGACCACCAGGATGTCGCCCGTGGCCAGGTAGCGGGCCACGGCGAATTGGGCGCGCACGTAGAGGGTCACGGAGCACAGCGCGTCGGCCACGGCCAGAAGCGGCCCCAGGGTGTTGGCCGTGGACAGGGGTTGGTAGCTCACGTGCAGGCCGAGCATGGTGCCCATGGCCCCGAGCACGCCGACCAGCACCACGTTGCCCACTTCGCGCAGGGTGTCCTCGCGCATGTGCGGCGAGGGGTCGGGGATGCCCATGGCCTCGGTCAGCCCGGTCACCAGGGCGGCGGCGTCGGCATGGGCGAAGGCCAGGGCGGTCATGCCGCGCATGGCGCCGAAAAACGGCAAAAATACGCCTTCGCAGATGGCCGGGCAGCGGTCCGCGGTGGCGGCGGTGAGGCTTGGCCGGCTCATGATGCGGATTTCCGGGGCCGAGAGCTTCACGTGGCTGTCGCACATGCGGTTTAAGGCCTCGGCGGCGCGGCCAAGACCGATATTGACGCATTCGCTTAAGAGATCCATGCGGGAATCGAGCGTTATTTCAGGCATGGCCGGTTCTCCCGAGCAAAGCGCGCCGCCTGGCGGCAACCCTGCTTCGCGACAGTTTGGAAAGCGCCATCATACGACGCCGGCGCGTCCTGGGAAAGCGTTTTCCGCGCCGGGCGCAGGCCGGACGCCCTGCCGCGCCGCCATGTTACCGGGATACTTCTTTTTTGCGGCAGCATTCCATGAGGTCCATCCAGTGATGCAGGATGGAGGCGTGCCCGGTTTCGGCCAGGCCATAGGTGGGGGCGGGGATGTAGAAGTTGAGGTCCCCGCGTCGCCGGATGGCGTTGGCCGGGGCAAAGCCCGAAAGCGTGGCCACGAAGCCGCCGAGTTCCCGGGCCACGTCCACGGCGCGCACGATATTGGGCGAATTGCCGGAACTGCTGATGGCCACCAGAATGTCGCCTGGCGTCATGTACCAGCGCAGCGGTTCGGCGTAGATTTCCTCGAACCGGATGTCATTGCCGAGCGCCGTGACCAGGGAAAGGTCCGTGAACACCTGGGTGCGCACGCAGCCGTTCTTGGCCAGGTCCGTGGCGAAATGGCTGGCCATGGAGGCGCTGGCCCCGTTGCCGACGAGAAAGACGCACCCGCCGGCGTGGCGCACCGTGGTCGCCGCCTCCAGCCAGCGGCGAAAGCCCTCGTCCGGGGCGCACGCGATGCCGTCGCGGTCGGTGACGGCCAGTTCGTCGAGGCAGGCGGCCAGCGCGGCCCTGTGTTCGGACCAGGCGATGGCGTTTCCCGGTTTCGTTTCCGGTCCTTCCGGACAGACGGCTTGGGCCCGGCCGGGCAGTCCGCATTCCTGGCTTGGTTTGGGCATGGTCATGGCAACCGAATAGTGTGTTTTCCCCGCAGCGGCAACCAGCGGCACCGGGGCGGACTTCTTGACGCGGTCTTCCGTTTGGGCCAACAGGCAGGCCGTGACGCGCCGCATCGTGCCGGCGCGCCGCCGTCTTTCGCCTCCGTTCGCCATGGACGCGGGCCCTTTTTTTGCCCTGCACCCGGAGTCCCTTGTATGATGCCTTCTTCCACCGCTCCCGATTTTCTGGTCATCGGCGCCGGCGTCGTCGGCATTTCCATTGCCCGCGAACTGGCGGCGCGCCATCCCGGCGCCTCCATCACGGTCCTTGAAAAAGAGCCGGACATCGGCGCCCATGCCAGCGGCCGCAACAGCGGCGTCATCCATGCCGGCTTTTATTATACCGCCGACAGCCTCAAGGCGCGGTTCACCCGGGAAGGCAACGCGGCGCTTAAGGCCTTTTGCGCCGAGCGGGGCTTGCCGGTGCGATCCTGCGGCAAGCTGGTGGTGGCCAAAAACGAGGCCGAGGTGCCGGTCCTGGACACGCTGCTGGCGCGCGGCAAACAAAACGGGGTGGAACTTTCGCGTATAACACCCCGGGAGGCCCGGGCCATCGAACCGCGGGTCAAAACCTGCGGGGCGGCGCTTTTTTCCCCGACCACGGCCTCCATCGACCCCTTGCAAGTGCTTCGGGCCATGGCCGCCGCCGCGCGCGAGGCCGGGGTGACCATCGAAACCGGCGTGCGCTACCTGGGGCGCGCCGGCTGCGACGTGCGCACGAGCGCGGCGACCTATACCCCCGGCTATGTCGTCAATGCCGCCGGGCTTTATGCCGACACCATCGCCAAGGATTTCGGCTTCTCCAAAAACTACCATCTGCTGCCCTTCAAGGGGCTCTACCTCTACGCCGCGCCGGATGCGCCGCCGCTGGCCACCCACATCTACCCCGTGCCCAACCTGGCCAATCCGTTTTTGGGCGTGCATTTCACGCTGACCGTGGACGGCAAGGTGAAAATCGGCCCCACGGCCATCCCCTGTTTCTGGCGGGAGCAGTATGGCTGGTTGTCCAATTTCGATTTCGGCGAATGCCGGGAGATCGTGGGGCGCGAGTTGTCCCTTTTCGCCGGGGCGGATTTCGATTTCCGCCGGTTGGCGGCCGAGGAGCTGCGCAAGCAGTTTCGGCCCCATATCGTCCGGCTGGCCGGGGAGTTGGCCACGGGCGTGCGCGTTTCGGATTACCGCAAATGGGGCCGGCCGGGCATCCGGGCCCAACTCGTGGACGCGGCAAGGCGCAAGCTGGTCATGGACTTCGTCATCGAGGGCGACGCCCGCTCGCTGCATGTCCTAAATGCCGTGTCGCCGGCGTTTACCTGCTCGATTCCCTTTGCCCGCCACGTGGCGGACAGGATCGAGGCGGCCAGCCGGTAGGGGCGGGGGCGGGTCAAGGATCTGTTCGCGGCAGGGGAGGCCGGGCAGGGACGTGACGGGGGCGTTCCCCATTTTCCCCTTCCGAAAAACGCCACTCGCCCTGCAATCATGCGGGTTCCGGGGCGTGGCGCTGTATTGCGGCATGCCACAAGCGCCACGGAAGAGGATTCCTCCTTGCCTCTATCCGGGGCGGTGTTATAATTTTCGTGTCAACATGGAGGTGCCGACATGCAGGCGCTCAAAATCAGAAAGGTGGGAAACTCCCTCGGACTGGTGCTGCCGAAGGAAGCCGTGGCGCGGCTCAAGGTCGTGGAGGGCGATATGGTGTATCTGACCGATGCCGAAGACGGCTACCGGATCACGCCCATGGACGCGTCCTTTGCCGAGCAGATGGCGGCGGCGGAAGACATCATGCGCGAGGACCGCGACGTACTGCGTGAGCTGGCCAATCGATGAGGTGGCGTTGGATAGACACCGCCGTGGCTCTGGCCATCCACGACCAGCAGATTGCCGAGCACGGGGGAACCGCCGGCGTTCGGGACATGGGGTTGCTCGGAAGCGCCTTGGCCCGGCCGGCGCAACTGGCCGCCTACGAAAGCCCCGATCTGTTTGACTTGGCCGCGACCTACGCCCATGGGATCGCCGCCAACCATCCTTTCGTGGATGGGAACAAGCGGACGGCCTACGTCGTGTGCATGCTGTTTTTACGGCTCCACGGGGGCCGCATCGACGCCCCGGGCTCGGAGCGGGTCATTGCGTTTGAACAACTCGGCAAGGGGGCGCTTGACCGGGATGGCTTGGCCTTATGGTTGCGGGAGCGGGGCAAGTGACCGTGCGTCGTCCCTCGTCTTCGTAGTCACCCGTATCGCCAAGTAAAGGCCCGCTTGCTGCGGGCTTTTGCCGCATGGGGCCGTATCGCTTGGACACGCGGTCGGCGAACAGCCTGTACCCAAAACGCCTCCCCGGAGAGCTACCGCCTGTTACCGGATGTCAACGGACTGGAATGGACGAAACCGGACCACGTTTCATCGGGTTCATTTTGATTTTCTTGAATTTTTTGACTGAATCGGACGTGGTTGGATCGTCATTTGGCGGAGGGAGAGGGATTCGAACCCCCGGACGGGTCACCCCGCCAGTGGTTTTCAAGACCACCGCCTTAAACCGCTCGGCCATCCCTCCGCGAAAAAGCTACCTAAGGCCGTTTCGGCGGCGAGGCAACCTCGAAATCCGTCGGATCGCAGCCCAGCCGCGTCAGCTCCGCGCACAATGCCGCCGGCTGTTCCAAAAAAGCCAGCCCCACCCCGGGCACCGCCCGCCGGCAGCCCCAGGGCTCGTGCCAGGCCACTTTCGCCCGCACAGCGCCGGTCGTGATGTCCGGAAATTCCAGCCAGGCCGGGGCGCCGACCGTCCAGGGCGCGGTCGTGAACACGAAACAGCCAAGCGTGGAAATGTTGGTGGTGCAGGTCTTCTCGCCGCCCGGCCCGTCGCCGTCGTTGCGGGGCGGCGTGCGCCACAATACCGCCGGCAAAGTCACGTCCACACGCTCCCCCCGACGCAGCCCCCGGGGCAGGAAATCGCGGCAGGCGGCCACGAATACCGACAACCCGTCCAGGCAGCCGGGGCCGGATTCGCTGCCCAGCGCGAAAATCGCATCCGTGCCCGGATCATACTTGAGCCGCGCCGACGGATACACCTCGGCCAGGGCATGGAGCAGCTTTCTGTCGAAATCCTTGGTCCGGACAATGGTCGGCACGTCGAAGAGCACCCCGTTGTACCGGCAATGGCGCATGGCCGTAAGCAGATCCCGGGAAGTGGCGGCCACATCGCACTCGGCCCCAAGCGCCGCGAGCGCCGCGACGAAGCGTTCCCTGGCCCGACCCTCGTGGACAACAAGCAACATCCGCATGGATACGCCTTCCCCTCCATGATTGCGCCCAGGCGGCCGCGGGATGCATACGCGCCGGCGCGGGACGCCTGGCCGGGAGTCCGGTTATGGGGAGTGGAAGCGGCTTCTCCGTGACGTTTTCTTGAAAATGCGGCGGCCTGCCTCGCAGGCGTCGCGGAGAGCCTCGGCAGAAGTCCTCGGGGAAGATTTTTCGGCCGGGCGTCTCTTCCACTCTTGCGGAAGGGGCGAGCCCTTGTCGGGAGCGCGGTCCTAGCGGTGCTCCTCGATGAGTTTGCGCGCCCGTTCCGCCAGGGTCCCGACCTCGGGCTTGGTCACCTGGTCGTCGGCCCCGACCGAAAGCCCCTTGTGGTAGAGCTGGTCGTTTATAAGCGACGAAAAGAGCACCACCGGCAACTGCTTGAGCACCGGATCGTCCTTGATTTTTTTGCACAGCGTATGGCCGTCCATGGACGGCATTTCGATGTCCGTGACAACCAGGTTGACGTTGCTGGAAAGCGGCGTTCCCTTGGCGTCCTCGGCTTTCCAGCCGGACAGCCGGTTCCAGGCATTCTGGCCGTTGATGTCCTGGACGACCTCGAAGCCGTCCTTCTCCAGATAGGAGGCGATGAGCCGACGGATGGAGTTGGAGTCGTCCACGACCAGGGTTTTGTAGGAGGACCGATCGGGTTCCGGGATGGCGGCCGCCGCCTTTTCCCGCTTCGTCTTCATGGCCAGGGCGGGGTTCAAGTCCCAGATGATCTGTTCCATGTCGAGCAGCAGCACGATATGGTCCTCGAATTTCACCACCCCGGTGAAATTGTTGGCCGCGAAGGTGGACACGAAGCCCGAGGGCGGCTCCACCTCGGACCAGCTCAAGCGGTGAATGCGCGTGACCCCGGAGACCATGAAGGCGTTGATGACCTTGTTGAACTCCGAGACGATGACCTTGGTGTTCTCGTCGCGGCCCATGGGCTTGCCGAGCCACAGGCTGAGGTCGATGAGCGGAATGACCCGGGAGCGCAGGTTGAACGTGCCGATCACGCTCGGATGTGGAGTCTGCGGCATACCCGTGACCTTGGGCAGACGGATGATCTCCAATACCTTGGCCACGTTGACGCCGTAGTAGGCCCGGTAAGGCTTGACCCCGGGTTCGGTGGCCTCATCGATGTAGAATTCGATGATTTCGAGCTCGTTGGTGCCCGATTCCAGGAGGATGTTGGTTTGCGCCATGGCAACCTCGATAGCCGTATGCCCATTTATGTCGAAAAAAAACGATGCCTTCCCACTTCCGCCGGGCCAGACCGCGATACGCGGCAGGCTCCAAGAGTATGCTTAGCCGCATCACGGCTCCGGCGCAAGCGTTTGCCCGGAGAAAGCCCCCGGCTTTACAGCCCCCCGCTCCCTGGACTACATAGCCGCCTGCACCCCGAAACGCCAAGCCTGCATCCGGCGAGCAATACTATTGAGCCTTCCCAAGACCGCCTATATCCTGCTGTGGTATCCGCTGCCCTCGGAGACGTTCATCTTCCGGGAAGTGGAAAACGCCAAGGCAGCCGGCATGCCGTTTTCCGTCTACGCCCTGTACGGCGAGGCGGCGAAAAACCTGTCGTCCGACATGCGCCGGGTCTCCCCGGGCGTCACGCGCCTGGGACTTCGCGCCGTGCCGCGCATCCTGGCCGACATGGCCTGGTGGGGCGTCCGGCGGCCCGTTGAGACCGCCCGCATCCTGGCCCGCGTCCCCTTTCGTCGCTGGAGCTGCCTGGAGGTGGCCGGTGAAAACGTCTGGGCCATGTGCGCCGGTTTCTCCCTGGCCCGGATGTTTAAAAATGCCGGAATCGAGCGCATTCACGCCGGCTGGGCCAACGGCCCGGCCACGGCCGCCTGGGTGGCCTCGCGGCTTTCCGGCATACCCTTTTCCTTTTCCGCCCGGGCCGGGGACATCTATCCCCAGGATGGGGCGCTGTCGGACAAGATTCGCGCCGCCTGCGCCGTTTTGACCAACAACAAGGCCAACATCCCCTACCTGGCCTCCATAGTCCCGGAAGCGGCCGGCAAGATCAGCCAGATTTACAACAGCCTGACCCTGACCGGAAAATCCGTGTCCCCGGTCCACATGGAGCCGCCGTACCGGCTTCTGGCTGTGGGACGTTTCTGCCGCACCAAGGGCTTCGAGGTCCTCATCGACGCCTGCGCCGTGCTGTCCCGGCGGGGCTTTCCCTTCCAGCTGACCCTGGTCGGCGCGGGCCTGCCCTGGCCCACGGCCGTCATCCGCCGCCGGGTGCGCATCCATGGCCTGCGGGCCCGGGTCTTTATGCCCGGCTTCGTCAGCCACGACCGCATGGGCGAGCTCTATGCCGCAAGCGACATCTTCGTCATGCCGAGCGTGGTGCACCCCTCGGGCGACCGCGACGGCATCCCCAACGTCATCATGGAAGCGCTGGCCCATCAGCTGCCCGTGGTGGCGACGGGCGTGTGCGGTATCCCGGAAGTCGTGGAGGACGGCGTGACCGGCCGGCTCGTGGGACAACGCGATCCCGGGGCCCTGGCCGACGCCATCATGGCCCTGGCCGCCGACCGAGACCGCGCCGTGGCCATGGCCACGGCCGGCAGGAAAAGGGTGGCCGCCATGTTCGATCCTGAAAACAATACCCGGTCCGTGCTGGACTTTTTCGCCCGGCCGACCGGGAACGAGCGGGGCTGAGCCATGTGCGGCATCGCCGGTTTCGTCTGGCCCGCCGGCGGCGGGGTGCCGTCCGAGGCCGAGCGCCTCTCCTTTCTGGCCGCGGCCACCGGGGCTCTGGCCCATCGCGGCCCGGACGGGGAGGGGCTTTTGCTCGAAGGCCCGTGCGCCCTGGGCCACAGACGCCTTTCCATCATCGATCTGGCCGCCGGGGCCCAGCCCATGGAAGACGCGGACGGCCGGGCGGTGGTCACCTTCAACGGCGAAATCTACAATTACCGGGAACTGAAGGCCCGCTACGCGGCGCGCGGCTTCCACTTTCGCACCCAAAGCGACACCGAGGTCATCCTGGCCGCCTGGCTGCTGGACGGTCCCGCCGGCCTCGACGCCCTGGAAGGCATGTTCGCCTTCGCCCTCTGGGACAAGGCCAGCCGCACGCTGTTCGCCGCCCGGGATCGCTTCGGCAAGAAACCCTTTTATTACACCCTGCAAAAGGGTGTGCTGGCCTTCGGCTCGGAGCTTTCCGCCCTGGGCAGGCTGCCTTTTTTGCGCCTGGAGACGCCGGTTGCGGCGCTGATGCGCTTTGCCGCCTACGAATACGTCCCGACCCCGGAGACCATCTACAAGGACGTCTTCAAACTGCGGCCCGGCCATTACCTGCTGTTCCGGGACGGGAGGCTCACCACCGATTCCTACTGGGACATGCCCCTGCCCGGGCCCGAGCCCAAGGCCTCGGAAGAGGACCTGTGCGCCGAGCTGCGCCTGCTTTTGGCCCAGGCCGTCAAGCGCCGGCTGGTGGCCGACGTGCCGCTCGGGGTTTTCCTTTCGGGCGGGGTGGATTCCTCCACCGTGGCGGCGCTGACCGCCGGCATGGTCTCGCGCATCAAGACGTTCAGCATCGGCTTTACCGAGGCTTCCTACGACGAGTCGCGCTACGCCCGGCTTGTGGCCGCGCGCTTCGCCACCGACCACCACGAGCGCATCCTTTCCGCCGACGCCTGCGGGGCGCTTTTGCCCGAGATCGTCTCGCGCTTCGACGAGCCCATGGCCGACCCGTCCATCGTGCCCACCTACCTGCTGTCCCAGGTGACCCGCGAAAACGTGACCGTGGCCCTTGGCGGCGACGGCCCGGACGAGCTTTTCTACGGCTACGAGTATTTTCCGGCCTTCAAGCTGGCCGCGGCCTACGACCGGCTGCCGTCCTTCGCCCGCAAGCGCCTCATCGAGCCCTTGACCAGACTGCTGCCGCAATCGGCCGGCTACGTGAACCCCCGCTTCGTGGCCGACACCTTTCTGGCCGGGGCCCGGGCGCCGCAGTGGCTGCGCGTCCAGACCTGGCTTTCGGCCTTCACCGCCGAGGCCCAGGCGGGGCTCTGGCGCGACCCGCCGGCCGGCCTGCTCGACCCGGCGACCCTTTTCGCGCCGACCAGGGCCCTTTTCGACGCCTACCCGGCCAAGGACCCGCTGGCCCGGGTCGGCTACGCCTTCGCTCGCCAGTACATGCTCGACTACATCCTGGTGAAGGTGGACCGCTGCTCCATGATGCATTCCCTGGAAGCGCGCGCCCCCTTTCTCGACCGCGACGTGGCCGAATTCATCTGCCGCCTGCCTTCGCGCTACAAGCTGCGGGGAACCAAACGGAAATACCTGCTCAAAAAAGCCGTGGCCGGGCTTTTGCCCAAGGAAATCCTGGGCCGTGGCAAGCGGGGCTTTCTCATTCCCGTCGCCTCCTGGCTGCGCGGCCAGTTGCGGCCCCAGGTGGATATGCTCCTTGGCGAAAAGCACCTGCGCGAACAGGGCATCTTCAACCCCAAGGCCGTGTCGCGTCTCGTGGCCGAACACGCCACCGGCGCGGTCGACCACCGCAAGAAGCTCTGGACGCTGCTCGTCCTGCAACTGTGGCTTGAAGCCCACAAACCGAGCATTATTCCGTGAAACGAAGCGACGATCCGGCCCGGCCGGAACACGCGCTCACCCGCACGGCCCTTCGCGCCAGCGGGCGGGCGGACATCCTGCTTTTTCTCCTCGTCATGACCGTGGCCTCGACCTCGGGGCTGCAGGCCTGGCGCACGCTGATCAACAACTTCGCCGTGGAAACGGCCCACCTCGGGGCCGACCAGATCGGCCTCGTCCAGTCCATCCGCGAGGTGCCGGGCTTTCTGTCCATGCTCGTCGTCTACGTGCTGCTCGTTTTCTGCGAGCTGCGCGCCGCCGCCCTGTCCATCGTCGTGCTCGGCATCGGCATCGCCCTGACCGGCCTTTTCCCCAACCTCTGGGGCTTAAGCCTCACCACGCTCATCTGGTCCGCCGGCTTTCACGCCTTCGAGCCGCTCAACCAGTCGCTCACCCTCCAGCATTTCAACACCCTCGAGGCCCCGGTGGTGCTTTCGCGCATCCGGGCTCTGGGGGCGCTCGGCAACATCGTGGTCGGCGTGGCCATTTATTTCCTGGCCGACGCCATGGGCTACACCGAGATCTTCGCCGTGGCCGGGGTCTGCGTCATCCTGGTCGGATTGTGGGGGCTTTCGCGCAAGGACTGCACCCCGGCCGGCCCGCCCCAGAAAAAGAAGATGTACCTGCGCCGGAAGTACTGGCTCTATTACATGCTCACCTTTCTCGAAGGCTCGCGGCGACAGATCTTCATGGTTTTCGCCGTCTTTTTGCTGGTCAAGAAGTTCGATTTCACCGTGCAGGCCATCACCATCCTGTTCGTGGTCAACAACGTCATCAATTATTTCTTCAATCCCATGATCGGCCGGGCCATCAACCGTTACGGCGAGCGCCAGCTGCTTTCCATCGAATACGCCGGCATGATCCTGGTGTTTTTCACCTACGCCTACACCGAATCGTCCCTTGTGGCCGGCTGCATGTACGTGCTTGATTTTCTGCTTTTCAACTTCAACGTCGGCGTGCGCACCTATTACCAGAAGATCGCCGCCCCCGAGGACATCGCTTCGGGCATGGCCATGGGGTTCACCATCAACCATATCGCGGCCGTGGTGGTGCCGGTGCTCGGCGGTTTGCTGTGGATGTTCGACTACCGGATTCCGTTTTTCATCGGCGTAGGCCTTGGCGTGCTTTCCCTGGCGTTGACCCAGTGCATCCGCACCCCGGCCAAAGCGGCGGGGTAGGGCCGAATTCCTGGAGAGTCCCGTGGCCGCCGCTTGCCCGAAACGCGCAAGCGGGGGTATCGTGGCCGTGATCCCATCCTGTTCCATCGTTTCGGAAAGGAGGTAGCGCAATGGCAACGACCACGGGAAGCAAGGTGGCGGGGGAAATCCGGCAAAAGCTCGAGGCCTTGGCGGCGGTCTGCCGGGAAATCGATGCGCGGACCCTTTCGCGCGCGCCCGAGGGACGCTGGTCCCCCCGGGAAATCCTGTCTCACATCCTGGGCGCGGACGGGGGCTATCGTCCGCTCTTCCAGGCTTTTTTGGACGCGGACGCGCCCACCCTCAACATCGGCGTGGAAAAAACCTATCTGTCCGAGGAGCGCGAGGTCCTGGACGCCGGGGAACTGTGCGACGCCATCCGGCAGGAATACGAGGCCATGGCCGCCTTCGCCGAAGGCCTCTCCGAGGAGGAGCTCGGCCGCAAGGCGCGTATCCCCCAGCTGAAACAGTCCCCCCTGGGCGAATATCCGACCCTCGGCGCGCTGCTCGCCGGTCTTGGGAGCTACCATTTGCAATTCCACATCGACCACCTGCGTGAGGTGCTGGACGCGCTGGCGGCGCAGGAGAAGGCCTGAGGCGAAAGGGCGGCCCGGCCTAAAAAAACCGCCGGAGGGTCGGGACCCTCCGGCGGAAAAAACGAAAAAAAGGATCGTACCGGTTTTACTGGGCCCGGCGGTTGCCCGTGCCGCAGCCGGAGCGCACGGACTGGCAATAGGAGATGCAGGCCCGGTCGCCGCGGCACTGGGCCACGCACCGCTGGTACTGCTGGGCGCACATGGCCGGGGTCTCGGGAGCCGGGTTGCCGAGGTTCTGGAGCATCTGCCGGGTGACGGCAATGGCCGGCACGTTGGGCGCAGCCCCGTTCATCTGGGTCTGGAGCACGGCGGTGCAGGTCAGGTAGCACTGGGGCACCACCGCGTTGCAGACCACGCTCGGGTCGTGCGTGTCGCCGGGGGGCATGGTAATGGCGGCCACGGCCGCGCCGTTGGGTTTGACGCAATACAGTGTGGACTGGGCCAAGGCCATGCTGGCGGCAGCCAGGGTCAGGGTCAGGACAAGGGAAACGAACAGAAAACGTTTCATGGTTTTCCTCCTTGGCGGAAACGAATTTCCGACTATCCCGATTGGTAGCGAAAAACCATGCCGATGTCATGAACAAAACGCAGCGAAATCGGGGCGGGGCGCAAAACGGCCTTGCCCGCGCCCGGCGGTGGGGATACGTTGCTCCGTCGATTGCGCGGGACAACGTGTTTCGGGGCGGGTGAAAGTGGGGTCCCCCCGTTGACTTTTCCCGGGGGGCCATGCTAGTTCCTCTCGACTTGTGAACTTGTGCACGAGCGCCCGCTCGTCCTGGCTGGCCCACCGGGAGGGTAAGGTGTTCGGGAAGCTGATTAAAGACAAGGGTGTCCGCGATTCCATCGCGTCGGCGTCGGTGGTCGGGCTCAATCTGGTCTCCGCCACCTTTGTCGGACTTTTTCTTGGCTGGTGGCTGGACAAATGGCTGGGCACCAAGCCGTGGCTGCTGCTGGCGTTTTTGATCTTCGGCATCATCGCCGGATTTCGAAATGTCATGCAGGAAGTCAAAAAGATCCAGAAGGCCGATGCCCGGGTTGGGGATGATGGGGAAGACGGGCAGGACGCCGGGAAAGGGCAGGGGCAAGGCGATGATGCTAAAAAATCTTAGGGACCGGCTGGATCGGTGGCTGCTGCGTCGGGGGTATGTTCACCCCGAGGTGCGTGAGCTTGTCCGCAACCAGATCGTCCTGACCGCCCTTGTTCTGCTTGTCTGCCTGCCGCTGTCCGGCATCTCCGTGGCCGCCTGGTCCCTGGCCGCCGGGACCGTGATCATTTCGCTCAATTTCTGTTCCCTGGCCCGGTTCGGCCAGCGGATCACGGGATACGAGAACAAGCGCGAAGCCGTGTTGGCGGTGCTGGCCCGGTTTTATCTGCGGCTGGCCATTTCCGGCGCGGCGCTTTTCGCCTGCATTGTCTGGTTCGGGGCTATGCCGCTGCCGCTTCTGGCCGGCATAACCACGGTGGTGGTTAACTTCCTCGTCTGGGGCGCTTGGCGCTATGCCGGCTCCAGGACGCGCCAAACGCTTACGGGAAAGGAGGCATAGGACATGGCTGGTGGGTTGCCGCATCCGGTTCTGCTCGTCGAAGAGGTCGCGAAAGGCGCCGGGCTCTATAAGCTCAACGATGTCTTTCACACCCAGGTTATCGATTCGAACGTCATCTACGCCTGGTTTGTCATGGTCCTGCTCATCGCCCTGGGCATGCTGGCCACCCGTAAGCTCAATATGGTGCCGAGCGGCATCCAGAACTTTTTCGAAGTCGTCGTCGGCGGCCTCGAATCCTTTGTCGTCGAAAACATCGGCGAAAAAGGCCGCAAGATCTTTCCCTTTCTGTGCGCCCTTTTCATCTTCATCATCACTTGCAACCTGATCGGCCTGATCCCGGGCTTCGACTCGCCGACCAACAACGTCAACACCAACGCCGCCATGGCCCTCACGGTGTTCATCTACTACAACTTCTGGGGCATCCGGATGTGGGGCGCGGGCTACATCAAGCACTTCATGGGCCCGTTCTGGTGGCTGGTGCCCCTGATGCTGCCCATCGAGATCATCTCGCACCTGGCCCGGCCGCTCTCCCTCACGCTCCGTCTTTTCGGCAACATCCGCGGTGAGGAAATCGTCCTGGTGCTGCTTTTCGCCCTGGCGCCCGTGGTCGGCACCTTTCCCATGTACTTCCTGTTCACGCTGGCCGACTGCATTCAGGCCTTCGTGTTCTTCATGCTGGCCATGATCTACCTCAAGGGCTCGCTGGAACACGCGCACTAGAATCGGGGGAAATGGTCCTTAGGACCGTAACTATTAAACACCTGTTCTCAGGAGGATCGACATGCGTAAGGCTTTCATGACCATCTTCTCGACCGCCGCCCTGTTGACCGTGGCCACCGCCGCTTTCGCCGCTGACGCCGCCGCCATGGGCGCCATCGGCACCATCTCCTGGGCCACCGCCATCGGCATGGGCATCGCCGCCGCCGGCTGCGGTCTTGGTCAGGGCCTGGGCCTCAAGGCCGCTTGCGAAGGCACCGCCCGCAACCCCGAGGCCGGTGGTAAAATCACCGTTACCCTGATCCTCGGTCTGGCCTTCATCGAATCTCTGGCCATTTACGCCCTGGTCGTCTGCCTGATCCTGCTCTTCGCTCACCCGTTTGCGCAGGTCATCACCGGCTAAGTAGAATGTCCCGGAAAGGAGGCCGGGAGCCCCGGCCTCCTTTTTTTTTCCAACCAAGTCTCTCAGCCACGGCACGCACCGAAGGGTTGCCGCCTTGAAAAGCGAACACATCCCAAAGGCCACTATCAAGCGCCTGGCCATGTACGTGCAAGTGCTGGAAACACTCAAGCGCGAAGGCTCCCAGGTCGTTTCTTCCGAACTGCTCGCCCGCGCCTGCAGCGTCAACCCGTCCCAGATCCGAAAAGACCTCGCCTATTTCGGTGAATTCGGGGTGCGGGGCGTCGGCTACCACGTTCAGGACCTCATCTATTCCATCAAACACTCCCTCGGCGTCGATCGCGTCTGGAAATGCGCCCTCGTCGGCGTCGGCAACCTGGGCAAGGCGCTCCTGCGCCACCAGGACTTCAAATTTCGCGGTTTCGATATCGTCGGAGCTTTCGACTGCGACCCCTTCAAAATCGGCGAGGAAGTCTCGGGCCTCGAAGTCGTGTGCACCAGACGCCTCAAGGACGCCGTCAAGGAACTGGGCATCGAGATCGGCCTGATCACCACGCCCGTCAACCGGGCCCAGCGCGCCACCAACTTCCTCATCGAAGCCGGCGTCAAAGGCATCATCAACTACTCCCCGGCCATGCTCACCGTGCCAAGCGACGTCTACGTCGAATACGTAGACTTCTTCCACCACTTCTATTCCGTCGCCTTCTCGCTTACCCTCGATCGCAAGCAGGACCGCCCCGGTCTCGACCCCGCCGACGGCGACAAGTAAGCAGCGGGCAGAGGCCTCGCTGCTGCTCTCCGCCGGCAGGGCTCTGCCCTGGACCCGGCGCACCGTCGCCTTTTCGGAGCGAAAGCGAGAGAGAGCGCTGTCCAAACGCAGCCCCTTTGAACGTTTTTGAAGGGGGTCCAGGGGGAAACTTTTTTCAAAAAGTTTCCCCCTGGCCGCCAGAGGCACGGACACACCCATGCACCAAGCGCCGTTGATCGCCTTGTTGACGGATTTTGGCCGAGTGGACCCGTACGTGGGGCAAATGCGGTCGGTGCTCATGTCGGCCGCGCCAGGGGTGCCGCTTTTGGACGTGAGCCATGACGTCGCGCCCCAGGATGTGTTGCAGGCAGGCTTTTTTTTGGCCGCGACCCTGCCCTGGCTGCCGCCGGGCGCGGTGGTGTGCGCGGTGGTGGACCCGGGCGTCGGCACGGACCGACGGGTGCTTTTGGCCCAGGCGGGCAGCCACTTCCTGCTTGCGCCGGACAATGGCCTTTTGACGCTGGTGTTCGAGGCCGAGGCGGGCTGTCGCCTCTTTGACGCCACGCCGCGCCTTGCGCCCAAAAGCGCCACTTTTCACGGCCGTGACGTGTTCGCGCCCCTGGCCGCGAGACTCGCCATGGGCGAGGAGGCGCAGGATGTGGCCGCCATCTGGACGGGCCCCGATCCGGTTTGGCTGGAGGGACTGGCCCCGGTCCGGGAGGGGACTGGCCTGCGCTGTCGGGTGCTGTCCGTGGACCGGTTCGGCAACGTGGTGCTGGGGCTGCCCATCGGCCGGTTCGGCCAGCCGCCGGACAAGGCGTCGGTCGTCGCGCCTGTGGCCGTACCGCTTGCGCCGGCCAGGACCTACAATGACATCGCCCCGGGCGCGGTCGGCATCCTGGCCGGCAGCCAGGGCTACCTGGAGCTGGCCATGGCCGCGTCCTCGGCGGCGGAGCGGCTGGGACTTCGGGGCGGCGACCTTGTGACGCTCGACTGGCCCATGGAGGCGTAATTGGCTTTTTTTCGTCATTATCTAGCGGCGCTCGGATTTCTCACCCGGCTTGGGCCGGCGATTTCCAACCCCGACATGGCGGCCTGCGTGCCGCTTTTTCCGTTGGTCGGGGCCACGCTCGGGCTGGTCATGGCCGTGCCGCTTTGGCTCGGGCTTTTCGGCGGCCATCCGCTGGCCGGGGGCTTTGCCTACGCCGTGGCCAATCTGATGCTCACGCGCGGGCTGCATCTGGACGGATTCGCCGACGTGGCCGACGCCTGGGGTTCGCTGGCTTCCGGAGACCGGTTTTTCACCATCATGAAGGACAGCCGCATCGGCGCGTTCGGCGGCATGGCGCTGGTGGTGGCTCTTCTCGGCCAGACCTGTCTCGGCGCGGAACTGCTCTCTTCCGGGCGCGTCTGGGTGCTGGCCCTGGCCCCGACTGCCGGCCGGGCCGGAGCGGTGGCGCTCATGCGCCTGTGCCGCGATCTGGCGCGGCCGGGACTCGGGGCCCTGTGTCTGCCCGGGGCCACGGCGCGCAATACCGCCTTTGCCCTGGCCATGACGCTGCTGCTTGGCCTCTTCTGGGCCAGACCGCTGTCCCTTATGGCCATGGCCGCGCTGTGCGGCCTTGTCCTCTGGCGACTGGCCCGGCTGGGGCGTAAGCAAGGCGGCATCAACGGCGATTTTCTGGGCGCGGCCATCGTCGGCTGCGAACTGGCGGCGCTTATGGGCGGGTTGGTGTAGCCGGGGGGAACCCTTGTCTTACGAAAGGGTTCCCCCCGGACCCCCCTCCTAAAGACTTTTGAT
>NZ_JBLODY010000058.1:0-25600 GCF_047785625.1 Solidesulfovibrio sp. C21 | reverse complement strand
GTCCGGGGGGAACCTTTTTTTCAAAAAAGGTTCCCCCCGGCCGCCGGAGGCACACCACAATGCTCGATGATCGCTACTTCGATCCGTTGCCAACGCCGCAGGAGATAGCCGGTTGGGATGCCGCCAGTGTTGCCGAGTGCGGCATGTCGTTTCTGGCGCTGATGGAAAACGCCAGCCGCGAGGCCATGCACGCGCTGGTGGGGGAAGTCGGGGATGTGCGGGAAAAGACGGTGCTCTTGTTGGCCGGTCCGGGCAACAACGGCGGCGACGCCGTGGCCTTGGCCCGCCATCTGGACGGGCTGGGAGCGCGGGTGACCATCGCCCTGGCCCGACCGCGCGGGCGCTACAAAGGCGCGGCCGGGTTCAACGCCCGACTCGCGGCCAGACTCGGCCTGCCCATGATCCCCCTGGCCAAGGCCGATCTCTCGGGCGCGGACGGACCGGACATCGTTGTCGACGGCCTGCTCGGCACCGGATTTACGGGCGAACTGCGGCCGGATTTGCGCACGGTGGTGAAGGCGGTCAACCGGCTGGCCGGCCGGTCGTACATTTTCGCCCTGGACATTCCGTCCGGGCTTTCCGGGGCGACCGGAGTGGCCTCGCCCGTGGCCGTGACCGCCGATGCCACGGTGACCTTCGAGGCGGCCAAGACCGGGCTTGTCGCGCCCCAGGCCGCGCCCTACGTGGGCAAGCTGCTGGTGCGTCGGATCGGCATTCCCCGCCGCGTCAAGGAAAACCATCCGTGCCGGGCCTGGCGCATGACGCCGCGCCTGGAAAATGCCCTGCCGGCGCCTGATCCGCTGCTGCACAAGGGCTCAGCCGGCCGGGTGGTCGTTGTCGGAGGCAGCCGGGGGCTGACCGGCGCGCCGCTTTTGGCCGGACTCGGGGCGCTGCGGTCTGGAGCGGGGCTGGTCAGCGTGGCCTGTCCGGGCGCGGTGGAAATCGCGCTCAAGGCCGGCCATCCCGACGTCATGACCCTGCCCGTGGGCGCGGGCGACCATTTCGGTCCCGACGACGCGGGGGCGGTGCGCGACTTCGTGTCCACGGCCGGCGCGGTGGCCCTGGGGCCGGGCCTTGGCCGTCATCTGGACACCGGGGCGTTCCTGCGCGCCCTTTTGCCGCTGCCCTGCCGGCTGGTCCTCGACGCCGACGCCCTGTTTTTTCTGGCCAACGATCCGGAACTGCGGGGAAAAATCGGGCCGGACACCATCATCACGCCCCATCCCGGCGAGGCGGCGAGGCTTCTCGGCACGGATATCGCGGCCGTGGAGGCCGACCGGCTGGAGTCCGCCCGCACCCTGGCCGCGACCTACGGCTGCGTGGCCGTGCTCAAGGGGCCGGCGACCGTCGTGGCCACGCCGGACGGCTGGGCGGCCGTAAGCCCGGTGGTCGCGCCGAATCTGGCTGTGGGCGGGTCGGGCGACGTGCTTTCAGGGCTTGCGGGGGCTGTTGCCTGCACGCCGCTTTCCCCCTTGCTTGCCGCCTGCCTTGCGGTGTATTGGCATGGCCTTGCCGGCGCGCGCCTTGCCGCCTTGTACCCCAGACGGGGCAATCTGGCCTCGGAAATTGCCGAAATGCTGCCCCGAGCCCTCATGGAGTGACCATGCTCAAAGCCAAGGACGTGATGACCACCACTGTCGTCACCATTACCGAAGACACGGAAATAAGCGCTGCGGCCAAGCTTCTCTTCGACAAAGGATTCAATGGCATGCCGGTCCTCAATGCCAGCGGCAAGCTGACCGGCATTCTCTGCCAGTCCGACCTTGTCGCCCAGCAGAAAAAACTGTCGCTGCCCTCGGTCTTTTCGCTCCTCGACGGCTTCATTCCGCTGGGGTCCATGAAGGACCTCGACCGGGAAGTGGAAAAAATGTCGGCCCTGACCGCCATCCACGCCATGTCCCGCAATCCGGCCACCGTTTCGCCGGACACCGACCTCGACGAGGTGGCGTCGCTTATGACCGACAAGGGCTACCACACCATTCCGGTGACGGATGGGCAGGGCAAGGTGGTCGGCATTATCGGCATGAGCGACGTTCTCGGCACGCTGGTGGACAAGAAATAGTCCCGGCGATGGACGCTGGTTCCCGGCAGCTGCTCCTGTCCCTGCCCGATACGGAGGCGACCCTGTCCCTGGGCCGTAAACTGGCCGGCATTGCCTCCGATCCGGCGACACGGACGGCTTTGCTCTTGCGCGGCGGCCTCGGTTCGGGCAAAACCACGCTCGTCCGGGGAATGGTGACCGCCCTGCCGGGCGGTGACGCGGCGGAAGTGGCCAGTCCGAGCTTCAACATCGTCAACGTCTACCCCACGAACCCCGAGACGTTCCACATGGATCTGTACCGGATTGCCGGCGGCGATCCCTGCGTGGAGGAGCATCTGGAGGCAGCCGCGGACCAGGATGCCCTGGTGGTCGTGGAGTGGGCCGAATATCTCGCCCGGGCGGCCCTTCCCGCCGACCGCCTGGAAATCGACTGGCTCCCGGCCCAAGCTGGACGGCGATGCCGGATCACAGCCGCCGGAGAGCGCGGCCGGACGGCCTTGATCGCCTTGGCCCGGTCCTTGGCCATGTAACGGCGCGACGCCGGGACGGGAGCATTGACACGCTCCCGGGACCTTGGAGACAACCATGCGGATTATCGTACAAAAATATGGCGGAACGTCGGTCAAGGGCCTGGAGCGCATGCGCATGGTCCTGGCCCGGATACAAAAGGCCCACGCCCTTGGCTACAAGCTGGTGGTGGCCCTTTCGGCCATGTCCGGCGAGACCAACAAGCTGCTGGCCCAGGCCCGGGAATTTTCCGCCGACCCCGATCCGGCCGAACTCGACGTGCTGGTCACCACCGGCGAGCAGGCCTCGGTCGCCCTTTTCACCATGCTGGCCAAGGACGCCGGACTTCGCGTCCGCTCGCTTCTGGGCCACCAGATCCCCATCACCACCAATTCGAACTTCACCCGGGCCCGGATCATGGAGATCGACGCCTCCCATCTACGTTCCCTGCTCGAGGACTATGACGTGCTGGTGGTGGCGGGTTTCCAGGGCGTGGACTGCCACGGCCGGGTCACCACGCTCGGCCGGGGCGGATCGGACACTACGGGCGTGGCCCTGGCTGCGGCGCTCGAGGCCGATGTCTGCGAAATCTACACCGACGTCAACGGCGTCTTCACCACCGACCCCAACCTGTGCTCGGCCGCCCGCAAGCTCGAACGCATCTCCTATGACGAGATGCTGGAATTCTCGAGCCAGGGGGCCAAGGTTCTGCAAATCCGCTCGGTGGAACTGGCCAAGAAATTCAATGTCCCGGTCCGGGTGCGCTCGACATTCACCGACGATCCCGGCACGCTGGTCACTTCGGAGGATACGGAAATGGAAGACGTCCTGGTTTCGGGCATTGCCTACGACAAGGACCAGTGCCGCATCACGGTGCGCAACGTCAAAGACACCCCCGGGGTCGCGGCCGCCATCTTCGCCCCCATCGCCGAGGCCGGCATCCTGGTCGACATGATCATCCAGAACACCGGGCGCGACGGCCACACGGACATGACCTTCACCATCTCCCGGGTCCACCTCGACAAGACCCTGTCCATCCTCGACCACCTGCGCCCCGAAATCAGCGCCGACGAGATCCAGCACGATATCCACGTGTGCAAGGTGTCGGTCATCGGCGTCGGCATGCGCAGCCATTCCGGGGTCGCCTCCACGATGTTCACCCTGCTCAAAAAGGAAAACATCAACATCCTCATGATCGCCACCTCGGAGATCAAGATCACCTGTCTGATCGAGGAAAAATACCTCGAGCTGGCCGTGCGCACCCTGCACGACGCTTTCGGGCTGGGCGAGGGCCCGGCCGTGGCCTGCGTCTAGACGACGCGGCCCGCTCATAACACCTCGCGGCCGTTCTCCATGGCGACGGCCGCGAGGGCAATCCTCCGCCGGTCCACGCCGCATGGCCCTTGGGCCGAAGGCCCCGGCGGCAATCAGGAATATCCCATGCGACGCGTGCTTTGCTACGATACGACCCTGCGCGACGGCACCCAGGCCGAAGACATAAACCTCACCACCGAGGACAAGCTGCGCATCGCGCTCAAGCTCGACGATCTGGGCCTGTCCTATATCGAAGGCGGCTGGCCCGGATCCAACCCCACGGACAAGCGCTTTTTTCAGGAGATCCAGAATTACGACCTGAAATACGCCAGCATCGCCGCCTTCGGCAGCACCCACAACCACCGCGCCACGGCCGCGACCGACCCCAACCTCAAGGCCCTCGTCGATTCCGGTGCGCCGGTGGTCACTATTTTCGGCAAAAGCTGGGATATCCATGTCACCGAGGCGCTCGGCACCACGCTGCCCCGCAACCTGGAACTGGTCAGCGACTCCCTGGCCTTCCTGCGCCAGCACTTCCGGGAAGTCTTTTTCGACGCCGAGCACTTTTTCGACGGCTACAAGGCCAATCCCGACTATGCCCTGGCCGTGCTGCGCCGCGCCCAGGAATCCGGCGCCGACGTGCTGGTCCTTTGCGACACCAACGGCGGCACCCTGCCCGTGGAATTTCGCGCCATCATGAGCGCCGTGACGGCCGCCCTGCCGGAAGCCCGCTTCGGGGTGCACACCCACAACGACGCGGGGCTGGCCGTGGCCAATACCCTCGAAGCCGTGGAACTGGGAGCGGTGCAGGTCCAGGGCACGGTAAACGGCTACGGCGAGCGCTGCGGCAACGCCAACCTGTGCACGATCATCCCGTCCCTGGCGCTCAAATGCGGCATCGAATGCCTGCCCGAGGGCAAGCTCGAGTTGCTGACGCCAACGGCCCACTTCGTCTCCGAGATGGTCAACCAACAGCCGCCCTCCAACCAGCCCTACGTGGGCGACGGGGCTTTTGCCCACAAGGGCGGGGTGCATGTCTCGGCCGTGGTCAAAAACCCGCGCACCTACGAGCACGTCCCCCCCGAGACCGTGGGCAACGCCCGGCGGGTACTGCTCTCGGACCTCTCGGGCCAGAGCAACATCCTCTACAAGGCCCGGGAATTCGGCTTCGAGCTGGATAAGAACGACCCCTTCGTGCTGGAACTCTTGACCACCATCAAGGAACGCGAGGCGCTCGGCTACGAATACACGGCGGCCGAGGCATCCTACGAGCTGCTCTTAAACCGCGTGCTCGGCCGGGCCCGCAGTTATTTCACCGTCACCCGTTACCGGGTGCTCGATGACAACGCCTATGAAAGCGTTGAGCCGTTGACCGAAGCCACGGTGATGATCAAGGTCGGGGGCAAGGTCAAACACACCGCCTCCACCGGCCGGGGTCCCATAAACGCCCTGGACAAGGCCATCCGCAAGGCCCTGCGCGGGTTTTACCCGCGTCTGGCCGAAATGCGTCTGCTCGACTTCAAGGTCCGGGTACTGTCCGGGACCGTGGAGGACGCGGAGTGCGGCCGGGGCGGCTGCGGTACGGCATCCCACGTGCGGGTGCTGGTGGAATCGGGCGACGCGACGAAGCGGTGGGTGACGGTGGGCGTTTCCCACAACGTCATCGAGGCCAGCTTCCAGGCGATGGAAGATGGCATCAACTACAAGCTTTTCAGCGACGACAAAGAAAAACTCACCAAAGCCCTGAAGGGATAGCCCGCATCCCACTCCGGCGACGGGGCGGGCGGCAGGTGGGAAGACGGGCGGACGACATGGGTCTGGTGCGATTTCTTCTGGCCGCAACCGTGGTGATCAACCATACTGGTCCCCTGTACGGCTTGGTCTTTACCGATGCCTACATGGCCATCAAGATATTCTTCATCATCTCCGGCTTTTATATGGCGCTCATTCTGTCGGAGAAATACACGGGACCGGGGCGCTGCCGCCTCTTTTACGGCAACCGCTGGCTGCGGCTTTTCCCACCGTACTGGGTGGTGCTCGCTTTCTCCCTTGGCGTGTCGCTTTTTTTCGCTACGTTCCTGCACACTTCCCTGCTCATCGGGCCATGGCGGACCTGGCTGCACGATCTCTCGCCCGCGACAGTGGCCGCGCTGGTTATGGCCAACATCACCATCGTCGGTCAGGATCTGCTCTTTTTCACCAACCTCAACCACGCCTCGGGGACGCTCGCCTTCACCTGGGACGCCCTGTACCGGGCCACACCGGGCTGGTTTTTCCTGCTCACGCCCCAGACATGGACCATCTCGTTGGAACTGGTATTCTACCTGCTGGCACCCTGGCTGGTGCGGCGCTCCAACCTGTTTTTGGCCACCATCATCGGCCTGAGTCTTGGGCTGCGATCCCTGGTCTACCTGGACAAACTGCCCTTCGACCCCTGGAAGCAACGCTTTTTCCCGGTCGAATGCGGCTTTTTCCTGCTCGGTATCCTGTCCTATCGCCTGTACGCGGCGCTGAAGCCCGTGCCCATCGCCCGCAGAATCCTATGGACGGTCAGCGGCCTCTATGTGGCGGCCATCCTCGGCTACCAGTTTCTGCCCGGAACACTGGGCAAGGAATACTACCTCTACGCCGTCACGGCGCTTTCCATCCCGTTCCTTTTTTTGCTGACCCGAAAGATGCGCCTCGACCGGGCTCTCGGCGAGCTATCCTACCCCATGTACATCTCCCATTGGACCGTCGTCATGCTGATCGAGTATTTCTACGGCAGCCGAAACCTGCCGCTGGTCGCCCTGGCGGCCACCATCGTCTTTTGCCTGGGGCTCAACCGGCTCGTGACCACACCCCTTGAGCGGCTGCGCCAGGAGCGGATACTGCGCCGCCGCTAACAGGCCGCTATAAAAAGCTTCTTCCGCTTTTGTACTCCCTGTGGTAGATTGATTGCGCGAAAAAACCGCAACCACGAGGAGTCCACCATGGTCCAGATCAAGACAATCGTCTGCGCACTGGATTTTTCCGAAGTCAGCCCCAAGGTGGCCGAATACGCCAAGAGCCTGGCCGAAGCCTGCGGGGCCAAGATCGTGGCCCTGTACGTGGCCCCGTCCCTGACCCAGTATGTGGAGTTCCACGTCCAGGCCAGCTACATCGACGACTTCGTCACCGGCATCGTCAGCGGCGCCACGGACACCATGAATTCCTTCGTCAAGGAATACTTCCAGGGCGTCCCGGTCGAGTCGCGGGTGGTATCGGGCTACGCGGCCGAGGAAATCGTGGCCGTGGCCGAGGAAGTGGGCGCCGACATCATCGTGCTCGGCACCCACGGCCGCAAGGGCCTCGACAAGATCCTTTTTGGCTCGGTGGCGGAAAAAGTCATCAAGACGGCCAAGATACCCGTCCTGTCCATGCGGCCCGAGGGCAAGGGAGACTAGCCGGATGCCGCCGAGGGCCAAAGACCTCCCCGGGGCCATCACGTGTTAAATGGTGGCCCCAGGACGCGGCTGCGTCGCTACGGCCCGCCGCCGTATCGCCTGGCCGTGCTGCATGGCGGACCCGGCGCGACCGGTGAGGCGGCCCCGGTGGCACAATGGCTTTCCCGCCATGAAAGCGTGCTCGAGCCGCTCCAGACCGCCGACTCCGTTGCCGGGCAAATCGACGAGCTGGCCGCCTGTCTGGAACAGGAGGCGGACGGCCCGGCCATATTGATCGGCCATTCCTGGGGGGCCTGGCTCGCCGTGCTTGTGGCCGGGCACCATCCCGGTCTGGTCAAAAAACTCATCCTCGTCGGCAGCGGCCCATTTTTGGCCCGCTATGCCCCCGCCATCATGAAAACACGGCTCGGCCGTCTGGAACCGTCGCAGCGCCGGGAAATGCTGGCCTTTTTCTCCTCCGGCCCCGCGATGGACAAGGCGGCCCTGACCCGCCTGGGCAACCTGCTCGAGCGGACCGACGCCTATGATCCCCTGCCGGCCGGGGAAGACGCATTGCCCGCCCCGCCTTGCGTCTTCGCGGCCGACATCAACGCCAGCGTCTGGCCCCAGGCGGCGGCCCTGCGCCAAAGCGGCGAGCTGCTGCGCATCGCCTTATCGCTTTCCTGTCCCGTCACCGCCATCCATGGCGACCATGACCCCCACCCCGTGGCCGGCGTGGGCGAGCCCCTGTCCGGTCTGGCCGGATTTCGCTTGATCGTGCTGCCCCGTTGCGGACACACGCCCTGGCGGGAACGGCAGGCCCGCGAGCCTTTTTTCGAGGCCCTGTCCGTGGCCATCGGCGCCGAGGCAGCGTCCGGCTAGGCCTTCCCCGCTGTCGCCTGCCTGGCACGGCATCGCTTTACAGAATTGTTCGACACACTTCCCGACCATCGAATACCAGCGCTCGGCAAGCCGACCGGCCCCCTTCAACAAAGCCCCGACAAACAGTTGTAAAATAGTAAATATTAACAAATATTTATAACACTATTTAGTCCTTCCTCCTTTTTGTCGTTGCTTTTTGCTCCAGAAGCGTTAAGTGGTAGCCGAGTTGAATTTTAGCTTTTTTGTCAAAAAGGAGAGACCTCGTGCAGAAGCAAACCCTGGAAAAAGTGTTCGAATACGCCTCATCCCCGGTTCACGGCACCCTTTCGCGCAAACTGCGTAAGGGCGTGAAACTCCAGATCAACGAAGGCAAGGTGTTCGAAGCTGCCACGCTTTTTCTCGGCGATGAATTCGTGCGCATCACCGAAAAGCTGGGCGAGGAGACCCGCAATACCTACTACGCCTGGGACAAGATCTGCTGCGTGAGCACCATCGGCAAGGTCGAAGAGTAAAAAACACGGCGCGTCGCGACCGGTAGCGCAGGCCGGACGTGATGCCCGCCCCAATTTGGTCCACGTCGGCACCCCCTCTCCCGACGCGGACCACACGCCGCCCCCTCTCTCCACGGGGCGGCGTTCTTTTTTCAATTTTGTTATTCAGCCCTCCCCCCTGTCCCCATCCAGCCAAGCTCCGGCGGCAGGCCCTGTTGCCAAAGCCCAGAATATGATTATCAGCTTCAACAAGGGAGCCGAAGAGCACAGGAGGGCATCATGCAACAGCTCAAGCACGCGTACAAAGGCTATTCCATCGAACTCATTCCCGAAGGCAACTACTGTTCCGCCTTTGCCATAGATGTCCGGGACGAGACGGGACATCTGCTTTCCCATGTTGCCGCGGCCGGCAAGACCGAGGAAAACGCCGTCGCCCGGGGCAAGGAACTCATCGACTTCGAAGAGGCGTATCAAAAGCGCTAGCGCCCCTTTCTCCAAGGATGCCGCGGAAACCTCGTCTTACACGTGGCTCCGCTCGGTTTCTTGATTCGCGTCACGAAATACGACGCCCTTTGCTGTACCAATCCCGAAGGAAAAAAGTTTGGGAAGGGGAGAGCGCGAGAGGGGAGAACCCTTTATAAAGGGTTTCCCCTCTCGCATCCTCTTTTCTTCTTCCCATCTTGCCCCTCTCGCTTTCTTTTCAAATCGCCGCTTTGGTGCTACCCCCGGGACCCTATCGCAACGAGGGGGCAGCTTATGCGTTCCATACCCGTCACGGTCCTGACCGGCTTTCTCGGCACCGGCAAAACCACCCTGCTCAACCGGGTGCTTTCCGAAAACCACGGTCGCCGCTTCGCGGTCATCGTCAACGAATTCGGCGAAATCGGCATCGACAACGAGCTTGTCGTCTCCTCCGACGAGGAGATCTATCTCATGAACAACGGCTGCATCTGCTGCTCGGTGCGCGGCGACCTGATCCGGGTGCTCTCCGGGCTGGCCAGACGCCGGGGGGCCTTCGATGCCGTGCTGCTGGAGACCACCGGCCTGGCCGATCCCGCCGCCATCATCCAGACCTTCGCCATGGACGAGGACACCCGGGACGCCTTCACCCTCGACTCCGTGACCACCGTCGTGGACGCGGTCCATTTTCCGCGCCATGTGGCCGAGAACAGGCAGGCCCTGGAACAGGTCGTCTATGCCGACCTCGTCATCTGCAACAAGGCCGACCTGGTCGACGACGCGGCCATCAAGGACATCGAGGCCGCGGTGCGGCGCCTAAACGACACGGCCGAGATCGTGGCCGCCGTGCGCTGTGACCTGCCCATCGACAAGCTTCTCGACCGCAAGGCCTTCGATATCGGCCGCATGCTTTTCGGCAATCCGGCCCTGGCGGCCGCGCCCGGGCACGTCCATGCCCACGAGCACGACCACGGCATCCAGAGCATGAGCTTCACCCTTAATACCCCGCTCGATCCCGAAAAGCTCGGGACCTTCTTGGCCGACCTGCTGCGGGAGCACGGCCAGGACATCTACCGCTGCAAGGGCATCATGGATGTGGCCGGAGCCAGCCAGCGTTTCATTTTCCAGGGGGTGCACATGTACCTGGAAACCGCCTGGGGCGCGCCTTGGAAGGATGATGAAGCGCACACGAGCAAGGCCGTGTTCATCGGCCGGGGCCTCGACCGGGATCTGGTGGAAAAAGGGCTTGCCGCCAGCGCGGCCAAAGGGGGCGCGGCATGAGCTTTGCGCCCGATGCCGAACTGCCGGGACTGCACCGAACCGCTTTCGGGGCCTATGTCGCGGCTTGCGCCGTCAGCCCCGACGGGTCCGTGGCTGCCTTCGCCCTGGGCGACGGCAGGTTGGCCCTTGCCGCCGTGGCCACGGGCGAAATGGCCTTTGTCGCGGCCCATTCCGGCGCGACCGCGTGTCTGGCCGCAACACCCCTGGGGTTCCTGACCGGCGGCGATGACGGCCGCGTCGCCCTGACCGACGCGTCCGGCCGGACGCGGGAACTGGCCGCCTTTCCCGGGCAGTGGATCGAACACGTTGCCGCCAGCCGCGACGGCCGCGTCCTGGCTGCCGCCTGCGGCAAACAGGTCGTGCTCTTTGCTCCCGACACCCTGGCCCCGACCCTGCTGCCGCCGCTGCCAAGCGCCATCGGGGGGCTGGCCGTCAGTCCCGACGGCCGGACCCTGGCCGCGACCCACTACGGCGGCGTCACGGTCTACGCCCCGCCCCGTCCGGACTGCCCGGGCAACACTTTTGACGGCCCGGGCTCGAATCTGGCCGTGGTCTTTTCCCGGGACGGGGCCAAGATGGCCTGCGCCACCCAGGACAAGAGCGTGCGCGTCTACGACCTGGACCAGGCGGCGGGCTACCTGCTGGAAGGCTATCCGGCCAAGGTGCGCTGTCTGGAGTTTTCCCTGGAAGGCGACCTGCTGTGGACCGGCGGCGAACAGGCCTTCGTCGCCTGGCCGGTAGATGCGGCCGCTTCCCCGGCGGACCGGAAAGCCACCGTGTTCGGGGCCTTCGAGCACGGACTTCTGGGGAGCCTGGCCGTGCATCCCGCGCTGCCGCTGGTGGCCGGCGGTTTCGACGGCGGCGTGGTGTTTCTCGGCAGTCCCGAGCGCAAGGCCGCGGCCCCGCTTTTCGCCATCTCCAACCGCCGGGTCACCTGCCTCGCCTGGTCGCCCGAGGGCCGGCGACTCGTCGGCGGCGGCGACGACGGCGCGGCGTTCTATATGGATATGGCGGGGTAATTCGGATTCGTTTCAAAAAAGAAGATGCGAGAGGGGAAACCCTTTGAAAAGGGTTCTCCCCTCTCGCGCTCTCCCTTTCCGAAACTTTTTACCGGGGATCGTTGGGCAAAAGGGGGAACGTCTTCATAAGAAAGGATGCGTCCCTCAGGACCAACACCGGCGTCACTGCAACATGTCGCGGATGGCGGCCCGCACCTTTTCCAGCTCGTCGAGGATGTGCCGGCCGGCCTCGCGGCAGCCGGCGGCATCGCCGGACAGACAGGCTTCCTGCAACCGCCGCACCCGGTCGACCAGCCCTCCCGCCCGCAGGGGGACGGACATGCCGAGCAGGGTATGGGCGGCCTCTCCGGCCCGCTGCCAATCCCCGGTCCGAATCGCCGTGGCCAGGGACGCCTCGGTCCGCGGGCTTTCGTCGAGAAACATGCGGCAGATTTCCCGGGCAAAAGTGCTCTTGCCCCGCTCCTCGTAATAGGCCATGTCCATGGGCGAGTCCGAAGCGATAAGCTGGGCCGGCAGCCTTCCCCGCCGGTCCAGCACCCGGCGCATGACCATGAAAAGTTCGTCCACGTCCACCGGCTTGGAGACGTAATCGTCGAGCCCGGCCGAAAGAAACCGCTCCCGGTCCCCTTTCATGCTGTAGGCGGTAAGCGCCACCACCGGCAGGCCCTTGTTCGCCTCGCCCACCTCGCCGTCCCGGATGCGCCGGGTCGCCTCGGTCCCGTCCATCTCCGGCATCTGGATGTCCATGAGCACCAGATCGACCGGCCCGTTTTGCAACTGGGCCAGAGCCTCCCCGCCCGATCCGGCAAGCCGCACCTCGCAACCGGCTTCGCTCAGGAAATGCTTGAGAAAAAGCCGATTGACCTGGTTGTCCTCGGCCAGAAGCACCGTAAGCCCGGCAAAGCCGCCAATGGGGGCTTCGGACCGCGACCCGCCGCTGTCGGAACATTCCTCCTGAGCGGGCCGCAGCGAAACGGTAAAGGAGAAAATGCTGCCCTGCCCGGGACGGCTGCGCACCCCGATGGTGCCGCCCATCATCTCCACCAGCCGCCGGCTGATGGCCAGCCCCAGTCCCGTGCCGCCGTAACGCTTGGTCCGCGACGACTCCAGTTGCGAAAAGACCTGGAAGAGTTCGGGGAGACGATCCTCCGGAATACCGATGCCGGTGTCGCGCACCGCGCATTCGACCAGCATGGGGTCCCCGGGCCGCAACAAGCGAAACTCCACGGCAATCTCGCCCTGGTCCGTGAACTTGAGGGCATTGCCGACGAGGTTGCGCACCACCTGCATGATCCTGTCCGGGTCGCCGTGGAGCACCTCAGGCACCCCCGGGGAGATGCGCGAGGAAAGGCGCAGCCCCTTTTGCCGGGACGAAAAATGAAACGGCTTCATGGTCCGGTCGAGTATCTCGCGCAGGTCGAAATCCACCGGCGAGAATTCCATCTTGCCGGCTTCGATCTTGGAAAAATCCAGGATATCGTTGACGATGGCGAGCAGGGACCGCGAGGAATCGAGAATGAGTTCAAGGTGTTCGCGGACCTCCGGCCTGGGACTTTGACTCAGCGTCATCTGGGTCAGACCGATGATGCCCGACAGCGGGGTGCGTATCTCGTGGCTCATGTTGGCCAGAAAGCCGCTTTTGGCCTGACTTGCCGCCTCGGCCTGCTTCCTGGCCCGCTCCAGGTCGCGCTCCCGGGCCCGGTCCTTGACGTGCCCGAGCACCCCTTCGCCAAGCAGTATCAGGCGATGCACGTCGGCCTCGTCGTAGGGCTCGTCCTTGTCGATGACCACGATGAGCAGCCGGTTGTCGCCCTCACCCTCCACCGGCACGACCAGGGAGCGCCAGGGCAGGCTCTGCGCATCCGGGGCGCTCGGCGGCGTATTGGCCATCACGGGCTGCCGTGACAGCCAGGCGGCGGAAAACAGTTTGATGCGGCGCGGGTCGAAGGACTGCGCGCCGGGCGGCATACCGAAGGCGGAGAGCGCCCCGGGGTGGGCGGCCAGGAGCCGAAAGGTCTCCCGCATCGGTTCGTACAGGGCGATCAGCCCGTCGGCGCTGCCGGTCAGGGCCACGGCCTGGGACAAGGCATAGGTGCCGAGTTGGGACAGCCCGGCCTCGCGCATGCGGCCAAGACGCAAAAGGACCTCGAGGGTCTTGGTGTGCAGGGCGATCTGCCCGGAGTTACGCCGGGACTCGGTCACATCCAAAACGTGAGAAATGATGTATCGCGGCGCGCCGGCGGCATCACGCACCAGACGGGCCGAAACGCGTCCCCATATCACGCGTCCCGAGGCGTGGAAATACCGCTTCTCGAAACGAAAGTGCTCGGCTTCCCCGGAGACGGCCCGGGCCATGAGGCGCGTACTGCTCACACGGTCGTCGGGATGCGTCAGCTCGAGAACCTCCATGGTCGTCAGGACCTCGGCCGGATAGCCCATAAACTCGCAAAAGGCCTCGTTGACCCGCAAAAAATTGCCCTCGGGGGAAAGGATGCAGAGCCCCTCGTTGGCGCTCTCGAAGGCCATGCGGAACAGCTCCTCGCTGGCGGCCAGCGCCTGCTCGGTCTCGCGCCGCATGGTGATGTCCTCGATGGCCGCAAGCGACCGCACGAAGCTCCCTTCGCCATCGTATTCGCCCACGGACGACAGCAGGATGTCAATGGTCCGCCCATTCTTGGACAGCATGGTATAGGGAAATTCCGAGACTTGTCCCTCGCGCAGAAAAATCGGCAGATTGCGCGCAAATTCGGCTTTGGATGCCTCGGTGAGAAAATCGCCAAGGGATCGCCCGATGACCTCCTTGCGGGTGTAGCCCAGGTTTTCCAGCCAGCGGTCGTTGACGGCGAGCAGGCGTCCGGCCGCATCGACGGAGTGGAGCATGACCGGCGCCTTGACATAGAGCGGCCCAAGCCCTTGCGGAGCCTTGTCCGGACCGTCGGCGTCACAGTATTCCATGCCCAAATCCTCCCGTATCGCGGCGCACGGCGCTTACCGCTGGCGTAACACTAGCCCAGCTCCCGGGCGAAGACAACGGGAGGTCCGAATCCCTGACCTCGCGCCCGATTCCCGACGCCTTGTCCACCGCGCCGGTTTGAGGTTATCATGCTGCCTACGCCGGGCCGCCCAAAGACCCGACCCACGCTTCGGGAGGTATGTTCATGAAACGCATCCAGTGCCTGATCATCGGCGCGGGCCCCGCCGGACTTTCCGCCGCCATCTACACGGCCCGGGCCGGCATGGATACCGTCGTCGCCGGCTGCGAGCCGAAAATCGCTGGCGACTACGAGATCGACAACTATTTCGGCTTTCCCGAAACCATTTCCGGACGCGAGCTGATAAAACGGGGCGTGCGCCAGGCGGAGCGCTTCGGAGCGCGCATCGTGTGCGAACGCGCGCTTTCCGTACACATGACCGAGGACGGCGCCTTTGAGGCCAAAACCGACAAGGACGAATACGAAGCCCAGGCCCTGGTCATCGCCGCCGGCGTCACCCGGGTGCGCCCCGGCATCGCCAACCTTGCCGACTACGAGGGCAAAGGCGTCTCGTATTGCGTCAGCTGCGACGGTTTTTTCTACCGGGGCCGCAAGGTGCTCGTGGTCGGCGAGGGCAACTACGCCGCCAACCAGGCCCTGGAACTGACCAACTTCACCAAGGACGTCACTGTCTATACCCAGGGCAAGGAGCCGGCGATGGGCAATGGATTCGCGGCCAAGCTGGAAGCCGCCGGCATCGTGGTGACCACCGACAAGATCGTGCGCCTCTCCGGCGAGCCGGCCATGGCCGCAGCCGTACTGGAAGACGGCCGGGAACTGCCCGCCGACGGCCTGTTCGTGGCCATGGGCCAGGCCTCGGCCCTGGATTTCGCCAAGACCCTGGGCGTTGCCTCCCGGGGGGCCTTTCTGGAAGCGGACCACGAACAAAAGACCAACATCCCCGGCGTGTTCGCTGCCGGGGACTGCGTGGGGCATTTCATGCAGATCAGCGTGGCCGTGGGCGAAGGGGCCAAGGCCGGGCGGGCGGCCATCGCCCATATCAAGGAACGCTCCGGCCAGGCCTGAGCCCGGACCGGGCGCTACGCCGCCAGGGACAAGGCCCCTGTCGGCCGGGAAACCGCCCGGCCGCAGCTGACAAAGGGGATACCCCTTGACAGGGCTTAGCGCATAAACGTATAAGTACCAGTTCACAATGCGGCATGGGCCTATAGCTCAGTTGGTAGAGCCACCGGCTCATAACCGGCAGGTCCCAGGTTCGAATCCTGGTAGGCCCACCACGAAGGATACATGGCTACCCCAGCAAAACTTCCCGGAAACGCCTTCCCCGCCGTCGCGGCGACACGGATGACGCGACAAAGGCGCTTTTGCCAGTCCCACGGACCAAAAGCGCCTTTTTTCATGCGCCATGCGCGTTAACGATCTGATCGGGGTTATCGAGCGCACGGCCGTCCCGGCCCGCGCCGCCAGTTGGGACCGCTCCGGCGTGCAGATCGCCGGAAGCCTTGCCGACTGCGACAAGCTGGCCGTGGCCCTGGACCCCACGCCCTCCATGGTCGGGGAAGCACTGGCCTGGGGCGCGCAGGTCATCCTCACCCACCATCCCCTCACCCTTTCCCCGCGCCTGCCCGACCGCGTGGATGACTATCACCGCCTGCTTGCCCTGGTCCTCGGGGCCAAGGCCTGGCTCTACGCCGCCCACACCTCCCTGGATACGGCTGTGGACGGCCCGCCCGCTTGGCTGGCCGACGCGCTCGATCTGACCGACCGCCGCATCCTGGAACCGGCCGGGACCGAGCCGCACTGGCAGGCGCGCTGGCGCGCCGCGCCGGGCAAGGACGTCGCCCTGGCCCTTTCCGCCCTCCCCGGCGTCACGGCCCATCCCTGCGTCAGACAGGTGGAAGCGGTTTTCCCGGCCCGGGAGCGCGCGCGCGTGGAAGCGGCCCTGGCGGCCGTGTGCCCCGAGGCATCCCTCATCTCCCTGGTCGCCCTGGCCGCACCGGCTGTGGCCTACGGCTACGGACTGGTCGGAAGACTGCCCGCTCCGACCACGCTTTCGGAACTGGAAACACGGCTGGCCGCGCTTTTGCCCAGGCGTTTTTTCATTGTCGCCGGCGATCCGTCCCCGGTCATCGCCAGCCTGGCCTATTGTCCGGGGTCGGGCGCCGACATGGCCCCGAGGGCTTTTGCCGCCGGTGCCGACGTCTACCTCACCGGCGACCTCAAATACCATCAGGCCCAATCCGTTCCGCCGGGCAAATGTGTCGTCGATGTCGGCCACTTTTCCCTGGAGGAAGTCATGATGCGCCGGTTCGCCGACGATCTGGCCGCGACCCTGGGCGAGACCGGCCCGACTGTCCGCTTTTTTCCCGGAAAGGACCCCTTTGCAGCGCATGTCCTGGATGGGGCCCTGCCCTCCCGGACCGAATAACCACTCGGAGAACCTCATGTACTTGAAACAAATCGAACAACTGGTGGTCTTGCAGAAGGTGGACGACGAGATCGTCATCCTCCAGGAAGAACTCAACAAGGCGCCTTTGCAGATTGCCGAACTGGAAAAACGCCACCAGGAAGTCGAGGACAGCGCCGGCGTCATCCGCGACAAGCTCAAGTATTTGAGCGACCAGCAAAAACGGCTGGAAGCGGAGATCGAGACTGACTCCGTGCGCCTTAAAAAAAGCAAAAGCAAGATGATGATGGTGGGCAACACCAAGGAATATCACGCCATGATGCGTGAGATGGACAACCTGGAAAAGCAGAACCGCGGCCGGGAAGAGGAAAAAATCACCGTGGCCGAGGAGCTGGCCCGCCAGGGTCTGGAACTCAAATCCGTCGAGGAACGCAAGGCGAAGCTGGACACGGAACTCCATGCCGCCCGCCAGAGCCTCGACGAGCGCATCGCCGTGGCCAAGACCAGGCTCGCCGAACTCGACAAGCGGCGTGCCGAAGCCGGCACGGCCGTGCCCAAGCCCATCCTACAGCGCTACGAGTTCATCCGGTCGCGGCTCAAAAACCCGGTCATCGTTCCGGTCGAGGCCGGCATCTGTTCCGGCTGCCACATCTCCATCCCGCCGCAGTCCTTCATCGAACTGCAAAAGGGCATCCAGATTTTAAGCTGCCCCAACTGCCAGCGCCTGATCTACTGGAGCGACCACATCGCCCCCGAACCGGCCCCCGAAGGCGCGGAGCCGGCCACGGAAATCGAAGAGTAAGCGACGGATCGCGTTGAGCGAATGCCTCCGGCGGCCAGAGAGAGACTTTTTGTAAAAAAATTTCTCTCTGGCCGCACTCCAATAAAAAAGCATACTTCCCACAAGATCCTGCCAGGCAAGGAAAGCGAAGAGTTCTCCTTGTCATGCGCAGCCACCGGCGGTCCGCCCGCTTGCCCTGATGCGGCCGTCCGTGCCAGGAAAACCGCCATGGACTTCCCCCGACCGATCATCATCGGCCATCGCGGCGCCTGCGGCCATCTTCCCGAACACACCCTGGCCTCCTATGCCCTGGGCATCGCCCTCGGAGCCGACTTCATCGAGCCGGACCTCGTGGTCACCAAGGACGGCGCGCTCATCGCCCGCCACGAAAACGAGATCGGCACCACCACGGACGTGGCCGACAAGTTTCCGGACCGCAAAACCCGCAAGGTCGTCGACGGCCGGACGGTCGAAGGCTTTTTCGTCGAGGACCTGACCCTGGCCGAGGTGCGGACCCTGCGGGCCAGGGAACGCCTGCCGTTTCGAGACCAGAGCCGAAACGGCCTTTTCCCCGTACCCACCTTCCAGGAAATCATCGACCTTGTCCGGCGCAAGGAATGGGAAATCGGAAGGCACATCGGCCTCTATCCCGAGACCAAGCACCCGTCCTATTTCCGCTCCATTGGGCTTGCCCTGGAAGGCCGGCTGGTGGAGATTCTCGAGCGCAACGGCTACAGCGGCCCGGACGCGCCGGTCTTCATCCAGTCCTTCGAGATGGAAAACCTCAAGGACCTGCATCGGCTGACCGGGGTGCCGCTCATTTTCCTGCTCGAAGCATCGGATGTACGGCCCTACGACTTCGTCCTGTCAGGCGATCCGCGCACCTACGGCGACCTGACCACCCCGGCGGAACTTGCCGCCATTGCCGCCTTCGCCCAGGGCATCGGGCCCTGGAAGCGGCTTATCGTCCCGGAAGCAAGCGACAAGAGCCTCGGCGCGCCAACGGCGCTTATCGCCGACGCCCATGCGGCAGGACTCCTCGTCCATCCCTACACCTTCCGCAACGAAGAGCTCTATCTGGCCCCGGCCTATCACAACGACCCGTCAGCGGAATACCGCCAATTCTTCGCCTTGGGCGTGGACGGCGTCTTTTCGGATTTTCCGGATACGGCCGTAACCGCCCGCACCCTCTTTTCCCAACGGCGCTAGACTTCCCCGCCCGTCAAAACGTTTAAGAAAGGGAGAGCGCGAGAGGGGAGAACCCTTTTCAAAGGGTTTCCCCTCTCGCACTCTCTTTTCTAATCGTCTTTTCGCGTTAATCGGCGGCGATGGGGAAGTCCTCGACCGTCCCCGGGACGCCGGTGGTCGGGGTCTGTTCGCCGCGGGTGAGTTCCTTGACGCGTTCGGAGATGTAGAGGTCGAGCATCTTGAACGTCACGCGACCGGTATGGCGGATATCGGCCTTGCCCATGACCCCTTCGACCAGGGCCTTGGTGAAGGCGCCGTTTTGCCAGGCCGGATTTTCCAGGGAGTACTGACGGCCGGTGGAAGCGGCGAAGACCACAGCGCCGTTGCCGGCGCTGGCCAGTTCGTTGATGACGCCGTTTATGTCGCCCATGCCGCGCCGCTTGGTCTGCCCCATGACGGAACCGCTGTGGCAGGTATCGACGAAGAAGAGCGTCTTGCCGGCGATGTTGCGGATGGTCTTTTGGATCTCCATGAACGGCAGGCCCGAGGCGCGCAACTTTTCCAGATCCACCGTGGCCGGCAGGAAGTAGTAGTCGCCGTTTTTGTCGTCCACGCCGTGGCCGGCCAGAAAAATCATGGCCACGTCGTGCTGGGTGGTCTGGCGTTCGATCCAGTCCAGGCCGTTCAGGACGGCGTCCTTGGTGGCCGCGCCATCGGTGAGCACACGGGTGACCACGTCGCCGTAAAGCCGGCCTTTTTGCAACGCCATGGCCGCGGCGAAGTCCTGGGCGTCCTTGGCCGGGAATTGCAGGGACAGGGCCTTGTCGTCATAGGCTCCCACGCCGATGGCCAGGACATAGAGCTTGGCCGCCGGGGCCGCCGGGGCCGCAGCCTTGCCGGCCCATTTGAGGCGTACCGTGGCCGGGGCCGAGGAACCGTTCTTGTTCTCGGCGATGACGGAAAGCACCACGTCGCGCCGGGGAAGCGTCACCTTCGACTGCAACACGCTCGGTTCGAAGCCACGTCCGCCAAGGGACGGATGGTCCTCGACCATGCGCGCGCCGTCGACCAGAATGCGCACGTCCGTGACGGCTTCGCCGCCGGGGCTGCGTACGGCGAATTTGACGGTCGCGTCCGGGTTGCTAAAGGCCGAGCCGGCTGACGGCGACAGGATCTCCACCACCGGCGGGCGGGCGGTCAGCACCGAGGGCGAACGGACATCGCCACCCCGGGCAGCGTTGGCGGCGGCCAGGGCCCGGTTCTCGTCCAGGGTGCGCAGGGCCAAGTCGACCACATCCGGACGGTGGAAGGCGTCGCGGAAACGCGAGGCCGGGAAAAAGTCGGCGGCCCGGTCCGGGCCGTTGTTGACGTTCCAGCCGATCATGTCCTCGCCACCGGAGGACGCATCGTAGTAGCCGGACGGCGTCCACAGCACCCAGCGCCGGCCGTCGGCATTGGGGAAATAGGACAGAATCTCCCGGCCGTCCTCCATGCGATACCAGCGGATGGAACCGTCGCCCATGGCCGCCGCCACCACCCGTCCGTCACCGCTGACATTGACGGCCCAGACGGTATCCGGGGCCGGGGTCTGCCACAGGGGCCGGCCGTCCAGGCCATAGGCCCGCACGTTCCAGGCCGTGCCGAGGATGAGCCGCCGGCCGTCCGGGGCGATGGCCAGGGAATAGGCCGTCTCGAATTCCTTGAGCGCAAGCGGCTTGCCGTTAAGCTGTGGCGTGCGGCCGCCCTCCCAGCCCGTGACCACGATGCCGGGGGCCTGGGTGCGGGGCGCGGCCATGCCGGGCGTGGGCGCTTCAATCTGGCGCAGGTCGCGACCGGGCAAAGCGAAACGGTACAGGCCCTTTTTGGGCGTGGCGTCATAGGCCACGGTCTCGCCGGTGCGGTCGAGGTAAAAACGCTTGGCCGAGGCGCGAAAGTCGCGAATGGCCGGGGATCGCGTCATGCCGAAGGAGCCATCCGGGCGCAGCACGCCCCAGCGCGGGGCCACGGTGCCGTAGGCCAGACCGCCATCGGGCAGGGGGCAAAGGGTCACCACGGCGGACTTGCCCGTGTCCAAGTCCTGGTAGGCGACAAAATCGGCGGGCTTGAAACGCCGCACCGGACAGCCGTGGTCCGTGACCCAGCGTCCGGCGGCCAGAAGCGACCCGTCGGCGGCAAAGGCCACCGAAGCCAGATTCCCGTTGTCCACACCGGTCAGGTTCGGCGCGCCGAGCAGATTCAGGGTCTCGGCGTCAAGGACCGTGACGGCGGCGGTATCGGTAAAACCCACGGCGAGTTGGGTTCCGTCCGGGGAAAAGGCCAGGGAAAAGGGACGCGCGCCGCCCTGGGTCCTGGTCTTGGCCACAAGCGACAGGCTCGTGTCCGTCACCTTGTACAGGCGGATGGCCCCGTCGTAACAGGTGGTGGCCAGATGGCCCTTGCCGTCGAAGGCCGCGCCATAGGACTCGCCACCGTAGTCCTTGTCCCCGCCGACCAGGGACAGGTCGGACAGCCGCCAGACGCGCACGCCCTCCTCGCCCATGACCGCGGCCAGGTACGCGCCGTCATGGGACACGGCCAGATGGTTGATGACGCTCGGCAGGCCGGTCAGGCGCTTGACCAAACGGCCGGTCTCACGCTCGAAGATGTAGATGCTGTGCGTCTTGTCCCAGCCATAGCCGGTCCAGCCGCCGCAAAAGACGTAGCGGCCGTCGGGGCTCATGGCGACACTATAAAGCCTGCCCTCGTAGCCGTGGCCGATGGGCGGGCGCAGCACGCGCAGCTGTTCGCCAGTCTTGATGTCCCAGACGCGGCAGGTCTTATCATCCGAGGCGGTGGCCAGATAGCGGCCGAGGCCATCCACGGCGATGCGCTTTATGAGCGCCGTGTGCATGCCGGTTTCGATGCGCAGTATGGGTTCGGCCGGCGGCGTGCCGGCGCAGGCGGCAGTGGCATGGCAGAAGGCGACAAGGATCAGGACAGCGGTCAGAATCAGGACGCGAAGGCGCATACGGTCACTCCTCGCCCCGTAACGGGCGGCGCGCATTCTTGTCCTAGTCGCAAACGACGTCAAGAGGCAGAAATGTGCGCCCGGGGAAACGCGCCCAAAAGGGCAGACCCCCCACGCGCACATTCTCCTTCCCCAATCGTTCACGGCACGGCGGTTGTGCGGATAACACGCTATGACTATTAAGAGTCTTAAAAAAGGGATCCGGGGAAACCCTTTCTGCGGAGAGGGGTTCCCCCAGGATTCTAAAAAACTTCAGCTTCGAACCAAAATATCCGGGTGGCCGGATCCTTCCAGCAACCGGGTTCCATGCCGGCCTTGCGGCAGGTCTGGTCCAGAAAAGTCTCCCGGTCCCAGCCCCACTCCACCGGCACCTGGGGCAGGAGCAGCCCCGAACGCCCGCCCCGGCGCATGAGCAGCCCATGGCGGCCCACTTCCACAAGATTCGGGTCCGGACAAGGCGTCAGGGGACTGAGGACCGATATTTCCACGGTGACGGCTTCGAACTCCTCACGCGTCAGCGGCGGAAAGCGCGGGTCCTCGAAGGCCGCCGCCTCGGCCATGGCGGCGATGGTCGTAAAAAGCGGCAGGTCGCCGACGATATGGCCGATGCAGCCCCGCAGCCGGCCGCGCAGATTGAGTGTGACGAAAGCGCCGTAGGGCTCGCGCAGCTTGTCCGTCGGCGGTTCAGGCACGGCGACCGCTTTGCCGGCCAGCCTCGCGGCGATGCGCATCTTGACGCAATTCTTGAGATAATCCTTTTCTTCCCCGGTCAAGGCGAAATGAAACGCGTCCATGGTTTCCTCCGGCAAACGGCTTCACTGTCCATTCCCTTTTGCGCCCTGTCGCCAGAAGGAGCAAGTCGGGGAGCGCCCGTTCCTACCGACAGCATTCCCCGAGCAGGGCGTAAAACTCACCGGCCGTGGCCTGCATGAGAAAATGGCAATCCGTCGGAAACGGACGCTGCCTGATGTCGTGCTGCTGCAAAAAATTCAGCGTTTCCGGGACGAGGTCCCGGCCGTAGGCATAGGTGACGGGCATTTTCAGTTCGGCCAAGGCCGCGCCGGCGGCATGGCTCCATTTCCCGGGCAGGGACTTGGCTTCCCGGCGCACGGCCATCACGGTACCGGCAAAGGCCTCCCGGCGGCAAAACCGCAACGAGGCATAGTAATGCCGGCAAAAGGGAAACCGGCCGAGGTAATCGCGAAAGATCACCTGCTCCCGAAACGTGTCGTACCATTCGTCGAACCGGCCGGAGAGCCTTGCCGCCTCGGCATGGGCGGTAATGAACGAGCCAAAGCGGGTGACCGAGGCCTCGACCAGAATCAGATGGGCCACCTCGCCCGGCGCGGCGTCGCGACAGTAATAAATGGCCGGAATACCGCCCACGGAATGCCCGACCAGATACAGCGGATTCGGTCGCAGGCCGTATTCTGACGTCAGGTGGTTCAGCACAGCCCGGACCCTTCCGGTCGCGGCCTCCATGGAATAGTCCCTGGCGGCGGGGCTGGCTCCATGGCCGGCCATGTCCGGAACGATAAGACTGGCGCCGGCCAGGTAGCGCGTCTCGAAGGCCTCCTCGAAGGCCAGATGGGAATCGCCGAGGCCATGCAGGCAGACCACGGCCGGGGCCCGGCCGGACATGATCCGGACCCGGGCATAGACCGGGGCGTCATCCGTCGGCGCGAGGACCTCGCGTATCCCCATGTCGCCGCGCTGTTCCGAAACAAAGAATTTTCCCATTGTCTTGACCGCCACCCTCCAGCGCATGTAACCCTAGCGGGAATCTCGAACTCCCGCCAGTCGTCCCTTAGGCGATCCGGGCGGATTGTCTGTAACACACTGCGACAGGCGGGCGGTAGCTTATGAAATTCACCATCGCGGCCCGATTGGGCCTCGGCTTCGGACTGGTGCTCGCGGCCATGACCACCGGGACGCTGGTCATGACGCTCTCCATGAACTCCGTGAAGGAACGCGCGGCCAACATCCACGCCGAAAGCCTGCCTCTGGCCGACGAAGCGGCCAGGATGCAGCTTATGGCCGTGGACGTGCAACAGTTTCTCACCGACGTTTCGGCAACCGGCGAAGATGACGGCTTCGCCGGGGCCAAGGAGTCGGCGGCCACGTTCCGCAAGGGCGTTGCCAAATTCACCGAAGCGGCACGTCAAAGAAACGACGCAGCCCTGCGGACGGAAATCGAGGCCCTTGCCAGGGATTTCGAGGCCATGAACGATGTCGGCGTCCGCATGGCCAAGGCCTACATCACTCACGGCCGCGAGGCCGGCAACGCGCTGATGCAGGATTTCGACGCCCGAACCGAAGCCCTGGCCAAGCGCATCAATCCGCTCAAGGAGCGACAGTTCAAGACAGCCGGCGCCCAGGTTTCCGCCGTGGTCGCCTCCCTGGCCTCGGACCTGACCCTGCAATATGTCCTGCTCGCCCTGTCGCTGGCCATCGGCGTGGTCACGGCCTGGCTGGTTTCCAGAAGCATCGGGAGACAGCTCGGAGCCGAGCCCGAGGAAGTGGCCGCCCTGGCCCGGGAAGTGGCCGCCGGACACTTCGACAACGTCCAGGCCGCCTGCAACCGCAACGGCCACACCTGCGGGGTCATGTCGGCCATGGCCGAGATGGCCAAGAAACTGCGGGCCTCGTTCGAGGACGTCGCGGCCGGCAAGGCCGCGGCCGAAGCCAAAAGCGCCGAGGCCGAGCGCAGCAAGCTCGCGGCCGAACAGGCCATGGGCCAAGCCGAGAACGCGCGACTCGCCGGCATGGCCGAAGCGGCCGACCGCCTGGAAGACTTGGCCGATGTCGTGGCCCGGGCCGGCAACACCCTGACCGACCGCGTGGCCCAGGTTTCGGGTGGAACCCAGCGTCAATACGACCGCACGACCGAAACAGCCACGGCCATGGAGGAACTCAACGCCACCGTGCTCGCGGTGGCCCAAAACGCCGGCAGGGCGTCGGAAAGCGCCCAGGCCGCCCGGGAAGGGGCAAAGCAGGGGCTCACCGCCACCGAAGAGGTTTCCCACTCCATCGAACGGGTCCGGGAGCTTTCCCTCGGGCTCAAGGCCAGCATCGACGGCCTGGGCGAGCGGGCCAAAGGCATTGCCGCCATCATGAACGTCATCTCCGACATCGCCGACCAGACGAACCTGCTGGCCTTAAACGCCGCCATCGAGGCGGCCCGGGCCGGCGATGCCGGGCGAGGCTTCGCCGTGGTCGCCGACGAGGTCAGGAAGCTGGCCGAAAAAACCATGCAGGCAACCGGCGAGGTCGCGGCCGTGGTCACGGCCATAAACGACGGCGTGCGGGAAAACGTGGCCGGCATGGACACGGCCGTGGATGCCGTTGCCGCCACCACGGAACTCGCCGGTAAATCCGGGGACGCCCTGCGCCATATCGTGGATATGACGGAGTCCACCACCGAAGAGATCCGCCAGATCGCCGAGGCCTCGCAGCAGCAATCCGCCGCCTCGGACGAGATCAACCGGGCCCTGGCCGACATCAGTCTTGTGTCGGAAGAGACGGCCCAGGGCATGGACGACGCCCGGGAGGAACTGGACCGGCTGTCCCAGTCGGCGGCGCAACTCGCCGCGCTGATCGACGGACTGCGCCGGGAAGGCTCCCCCGCCCTCCCGAGTGTATAATCCTTTTGCAATGAGAGATGGGGGAAACCTTTCTGAAGAAAGGTTTCCCCCCAGGCCCCCTTCCAAATACCATGTTGGCCTCGACCCTCAAACTGGCTGATAGTGCCAGTGAACGTGCTCCAAGGGCACAAACGAGGCGAGGAGACCAACATGGCAAGACAAGAGTTATCCCAACTTCAGGC
>NZ_JBLODY010000057.1:0-26439 GCF_047785625.1 Solidesulfovibrio sp. C21 | reverse complement strand
CCGGGATAGAGGGGAGAAGAACCGGGGGAGGGAACCCTTTTTTTTAAAAAGGGGTTCCCTCCCCCGGTTCTTCTCCCCTCTATCCCGGATACCCTTCATCAACGGGCAAATCTCTTGAGTTGGCGGCTTGTTTGGCCAGCACGTCGCAGCGTTCGTTGTCCGGGTTGCCGGTATGGCCGCGCACCCAGTGGAATTTGATATTGTGGATTTTGAGCAGCGGGATGATGCGTCGCCAGAGATCCTGGTTTTTGACCGGCTTTTTTTCGGCGTTGACCCAGCCTCGTTTTTGCCAGCCGGCCAGCCAGCGTTTTTCGATGGCGTCGTGGACGTAGCGCGAGTCGGTGATGAGCGTGACGTCGGTCGGGCTTTCCAGGGCTTCCAGCGCCTCGATGGCGGCGAGAAGTTCCATGCGGTTGTTGGTGGTGAGCTTGCGGCCGCCGCACAGTTCGACGCGTTCGCCGTCGATCTCCCAGATGGCGCTGTAGCCGCCGGGGCCGGGATTGCCCAGACAGGCTCCGTCGGTGTGGATGGTCACCGCCTGGCGCGGCGTTTTCGCTTCTTCATTCATGCTGTACTCCTTTGCCTCGGCCCGCCGCGTGGCCGAGGGCGTCGATAAAGACTCCGAGCGCGCCGAGCACGCCCTCGCGGGGGCGTCCTTCCCGGCAGGCCGCGTCCATATGCCCGCTGCCCAGATCGTTCAACAGGTTTTCCGGCAAGGCGGAAGCCACCAGGGCCGGAGCGACCACACGGCTTCCCCGGCAATCGGGGGCCAGGTAAAACCACACGGTGTTGGGATCGTCCGGGGACGGGGGGTTGGGCTTTCCACCCAGGCGCAGGCGCAAATCCAGGCCGTAGCGCCGACGAAGGTCCTGGGCCGCGCCAAGGGCCACGGCCCGGTCGGCATTGGCCAGGACATGGCCGGGGTCGGCAATGGTGCCCTGGGCCTCGGCCTGTTCGATCACGTGGTCGAAATGTTTCCGGTAGGCCACCATGGCCAGGGCGAACACCCCGGCGAGGAGCAGCGCCCGGGCCAGTCGCTCCAGGGGGCTGTGGCCGCGCGGGGCGAAAAAAGGGCGCTTCACTTACGCCGCCGCTCCGTCTTCCATGCGGCCGTCGCGCAGCCTGGCCACCCGGCCGCAGCGCCCGGCCAAACCCGGGTCGTGGGTGACCAGCACCAGGGTCGTGCCGGCGGCCAGGGAAAAAAGCAGGTCCATCACCCGAAGTCCGGTCTCGCTGTCGAGGTTGCCCGTGGGTTCGTCGGCGAGGAGCAGGCGCGGCCGGGGAGCCAGGGCCCGGGCCAGGGCCACCCGCTGCTGTTCGCCGCCGGAAAGCTCGGCCGGAAAATGGTCCAGCCGGTCGGACAGGCCCACATCCGCAAGCGCCTCCCGGGCCCGGTCGAAGGCGTCGCGACGGCCGGCGAATTCCAGGGACAGGGCCGCGTTTTCAAGGGCGGTCATGGCCGGCACCAGATGAAAACCTTGAAAGACAATGCCCACGTTTTCCCGGCGAAAGGCGGCCAGGGCGTCCTCGTCCATGGCCGAAAGATCGTGGCCGGCAACGCGCACCGAGCCCGACGTGGCCCGCTCCAGCCCGGCCAGGAGCATCAGAAGCGAGGTCTTGCCCGCGCCCGAAGGCCCCATGACGGCCAGCCGCTCGCCCGGGGCGGCGGCCAGATCCACGCCGCGCAGGATATTGACCCGGCCGGCCCGGCTTTGTAACGTCAGGCGTACATCCGACAGCGCAATCATGTTATCAGCCGGACCACCCATGCAAAACGCTCCTTCCCTTGTTGCCGAACATGTACGATACCAACTTGCCCGGAAAAGACAATTCGGGGCCATGGCGGCTTTGGCGCTGGTGGTCTTCCTGCTTTTCGGAGGGCTTATGACGTCCCCCGCTCCGGCCGCCGAAATCCGTCTGGCCGCCCTTGGCGACAGCCTGACCGCCGGCTACGGCCTGCCCGCCGACGACGCCTTTCCGGCCAAGCTCCAGGCGGCGCTTGCGGCCAGGGGCTACCATGTGGTTATCGACAATTTCGGCGTCTCGGGCGACACGACCATCGGCGGCCTGTCCCGCCTGAAAGGCGTCATGAAGACCGCGCCCGACGGCGTCATCCTCGAGCTCGGGGCCAACGACATGCTGCGCGGCCAGGACCCCGAGGCGGCCAAGACGAACCTGGACACCATTATGGCCAGGCTCACCAAGGCCGGCATTCCGGTGCTTTTATGCGGCATGCGCTCGGCCAAAAACTACGGCGCGGACTACGCCGCCGCCTTCGACGCCATTTATCCGGCGCTGGCCAAGAAATACGACGCCGTGCTCTATCCCTTTTTCCTCGACGGCGTCACCGGCCATTACGGCCTGACCCTGCCTGACGGCCTGCACCCGACCGCCAAGGGCGTGGACGTCATCGTGGGACGCATCCTGCCCGACGTCGAAACCTTCCTCAAACACGTAACAGCCGCCCCGGCCGCCAAGGCAGCCCAGGCCGCCGCGACCCGGTAAGCGCGCCATGCCAGCTCTGCTCATCGACGTTGGCAACACCAACATCAAATTCGGTCTGGCCGAGCGTTCGGGGCTGGGGCCGTCGTTCGCCCTGCCGACCGACCATTCGGCCACCCCGGACAGCCTGGGACTCTCCCTGGTCACGGCCCTGTCCATCCACGGCGTGCGGCCGGCCGACGTGGAAACCGCCATCGCCTCGAGCGTGGTGCCGCCCCTGGGCCCGGTCCTCAGCCAGGCCGTCTCGCGCTACATCGGCGTCCGGCTGCATTTCGTCTCCGTCGACATCCCGGTGCCGCTCAAAAACCTCTACAGCCGGCCCCACGAAGTCGGCGCGGACCGCCTCGTCACGGCCTACGCCGGCCGGCTGGCCGTTTCCACGCCCTCGGTCATCGTGGTCGATTTCGGCACGGCCACCAATTTCGACTGCGTGCGGGACGACGCCTTTCTCGGCGGGCTCATCTGCCCCGGCATGCGCACTTCGCTGTCCGGCCTTGTCAGCAAGACGGCCAAGCTGCCCCACGTGGCCCTCGACCCGGGCGACGGCGCGCTCTCCATCGGACGTTCCACTACGGATTGCATCAACCAGGGATTTGTGTTCGGCTTTGCCGATATGGTATCGGGCATCACCGCCCGCCTGATGGCCCATCTGGGCGGCGAGACCCACGTCATCGCCACCGGCGGCTTCGCCGAGAAGCTCGCCCCCATCTGCCCGGCCATCCGCGACGTGCGGCCGGAACTGTTACTCGAGGGATTGCGCCAACTCTGGCTCGGCCGGGACCAGGGCCGCTCCCGGCGCGACAAACGCCTGCCATAGCCGCCGGGCACCCATGCCGCCGGCTCCGGGGGATCGATTCATGCTGCCGGAAATTCTCGGTTGCTATCAGTCGCAAAAGCTCGAACGGATGGGCAAGGCCGGAGCCGCCACCCGCGACTTCACCCAGCGCATCGACTGGCTGGCCATGCGCCTGGACGCGGCCCGCATCCTCATTTTTCCCCTGGACGACAAGACCCTGCCCATGCCCTTGCAAAAAACCGTCACCTCGGAGGAATTCCTGGCCCACTTCCTGCCGGCTCCGCTCGTTTTCAAGAAGCGTCTGGCCCCGGCCGCCTTGGTGCTCTCGCGGCTTTTGCGCGACGCCGGCGCGACGGTGGACCAAAAGGCCCTGCCCGACGCCGAACGCGCCCTTTTTACGGTCATCCTCGTGGCGCTGGCCGCCGCCGGCGCGCCCGACGACGACGCCACCGCCCTGTCCGTGCTGCGACAGGCCGGAGCGGGCGACCCGGAGGGCCATGGCCAGAAAGCCGCCATCAACGCCTTCGGCATCCGCCTGCGCAAGCAAAAAAACTACGACACCGCCGCCGCCTACTACCGCAAGGCCCTGGAGCTGGCGCCGGGCGACGAACGGCTCATGTTCAACCTGGCCCGGGTCCTTTTCGAAAAAGGCGATCTGGCCGCCTGCCGCGACATCCTGACCCAGGCCGTGGGCATCGACGCGGACTTTAGCGAGGCGAAAAAATTCCTGCGCTATATCAAGCAGCGGGAAGAACGCTCCGATCTCCGTGATTTTCCGGACATCACAATTTGACGTCGCTGCGGCGACGCTCCCGCTGTCCGGCGCGCCAAGGCCCGCCGGCGCTCGCTTTCCAGCCGCACCCCCCTTTGACGGCGGGGGTTATAAATCGCCGCGAATTGCGTTACAGGCTGACGTGCCGGGCCGCCCGGCCCGCTTTTCCATCGCACCAAACGCACCAACATACCCAACAAGGAGACGCTCATGAGCACTATTGCCGCCGTCTGGGCCAGGGAAATCCTCGATTCCCGCGGCAATCCCACCGTCGAAGTGGAAGTCACTCTGGAATCCGGCGCCTCCGGCCGGGCCGCCGTTCCCTCCGGAGCCTCCACCGGCTCGCGCGAGGCCCTGGAGTTGCGTGACCAGGACGCTTCCCGCTACGGCGGCAAGGGCGTCGCCAAGGCCGTGGAGAACGTCCAGGGCGAACTGGCCGAGGCCGTCATCGGCATGGACGCCCTGCAACAGGTGGCCATCGACAACCTGATGATCGACACCGACGGCACGGAGAACAAGTCGCGCCTGGGCGCCAACGCCATCCTCGGCGTGTCCCTGGCCACCGCCCGCGCCGCCTCCTCCTTCCTCGGCCTGCCGCTGTACCAGTACATCGGCGGCGTCAACTCCAAGGTGCTGCCCGTGCCGATGATGAACATCATCAACGGCGGCATGCACGCACCCAACAACCTGGACATCCAGGAATTCATGATCGTGCCGCTCGGCGCGCGCACCTTCGCCGACGCCCTGCGCATGGGGGCCGAGACCTTCCACACCCTGAAAAGCCTCCTGGCCGCCGACGGGCTTATGACCGCCGTGGGCGACGAGGGCGGCTTCGCCCCCAACCTCAAGGACCATGACGAAGCCTTCAAGTACATCATCAAGGCCATCGAGGAAGCGGGCTACCGGCCGGGCGACGAGATCTCGCTGGCCATCGACGCCGCCGCTTCCGAGTTCTTCAAGAACGGCAAATACGTCCTTGGCGGCGAAAAGCGCACCATGAGCGCCGACGAAATGATTGCCTACCTCTCGGGCTTCGTCGACCGCTACCCCATCATCTCCATCGAGGACGGCCTGGCCGAAGGCGACTGGGACGGCTGGAAGAAGCTCACCATGGAGCTTGGCGAACGCATCCAGCTCGTCGGCGACGACATCTTCGTCACCAACCCCGACATCCTGGCCGAGGGCATCGACCAGGGCGTGGCCAACTCCATCCTCATCAAGCTCAACCAGATCGGCACCGTGACCGAGACCCTGGACACCATCGAGATGGCCAAGCAGGCCGCCTACACTACGGTCGTGTCCCACCGTTCGGGCGAGACCGAGGACAGTTTCATCGCGGACCTGGCCGTGGCCGTCAACGCCGGCCAGATCAAGTCCGGATCGCTGTCGCGCTCCGACCGCCTGTCCAAGTACAACCAGCTCCTGCGCATCGAAGAGGAGCTCGAGGACACGGCCATCTTCTACGGCCCGGTCATGGCCGGCCAGTGGTACGACGTCGCCGACGAGGAAGCGGAATAGGATAGGAACGAGGGGCGCTGCCCCTCGACCCCGCCGGGGAGGCACGGCCTCCCCGGACCCCTCATTCGCGCGGCCCGTTTCCCGCCGCAGGCTTTGCCTGCGGCGGGAAACGGGCCGCGGCAATTGAGTGGACGAAGACCGGAGTCTCCGGCTAAGAGTTTTCGGGGAGGAGGGGTCCGGGGAGGAACCCCCTTTTGCAAAAGGGGGTTCCTCCCCGGTTCCTGCCTTCCGAAGGAGGACCCACCATGCTGCTTATCGACGGGAAAAAAGTCGCGGCCGAGCTGCGCCAGAAGGTCAAGGACGACGTGGACGCCATCGTCCGGGAATACGGCCGGGCGCCTCATCTGGCCGTCATCCTGGTCGGCGAGGACTCCGCCTCCCAGATCTACGTCCGCTACAAGGAAAAAGCCTGCGAGGAAGTGGGCATCGTGTCGCGCATCTGGCGCCTCGACGGCGCGACCGGCCAGTGCGCCCTGGAAAAGCTCATCACGGAACTGAGCGGCAGCGACGACATCGACGGCATCCTGCTCCAGCTTCCCCTGCCCCGGGGACTCGACGTGGGCCGCTGCCTGTCCCTGGTCAACCCCAAAAAGGACGTGGACGGCTTCCACCCGGAAAACGTCGGCCGGCTCTCCATCGGCCTGCCGGGGCTTAGGCCCTGCACGCCCTACGGCGTCATCAAGCTGCTCGAATACTACGGCCTGTCCCCGGCCGGCAAAAACGCCGTGGTGGTCGGGCGCAGCAACATCGTGGGCAAGCCCATGGCCATGCTGCTGTCCACCCAGTCCCCCTTCGGCAACGCCACGGTCACGGTGTGCCATTCGCGCACCCCGGACCTCGGCGCGGCCTGCCGGCAGGCCGACCTCATCGTGCCGGCCATCGGTAAGCCCAGGCTCATCACCCGGGACATGGTCAAACCCGGCGCGGTCATCGTGGACGTGGGCATGAACCGCCTGCCCGACGGCAAGCTCTGCGGCGACGTGGATTTCGATGGGGTCAAGGACGTCGTTTCGGCCATCACCCCGGTGCCCGGCGGCGTGGGCCCCATGACCATCGCCACGCTCATGTCCAACACCGTGGAGGCGTTTCGCTGGCGGCGGGAAAAACCGCTTTGCCCGGTGGAGTAGGCGTGACCGTCTTCTCCCTGGCCAGCATTCCGCATCTGGCCCGAAACGCCCGGCGGTTCAAGGAAATCGCCGGCGTTTTGGCCAAGTACGGACTGGCCGAGTTCCTGGCCGTCACCGACCCTTCCTTTTTCAAGGACCATTTGACGGGACCGGCCGGGGGAAGCCTAGCCGCCATGCGCCGCGACGAGCGGTTGCGCTTGGCGCTCACCGAACTGGGCCCCACGGCCATCAAGCTGGGCCAGATTTTAAGCACCCGGGCCGATCTGATCGGCCCGGACCTGGCCGACGAACTGGCCAGACTGCGCGACGACACCGCGCCCGACGCGCCGGAGACCGTGCGCCGCACCATCGAGGCCGAACTCGGCGAGCCCATCGCGGACCTTTTCGCCGACTTCCAGGATACCCCCATCGCCTCGGCCTCCATCGGCCAGGTGCACCGGGCGACGCTGCCCGACGGCACGGCCGTGGTGGTCAAGGTGCAGCACGCCGGCATCGAGGACGACGTACGGGCCGACCTGGACATCGCCATGGGCCTGGCCGAACTGGCCGAACGGGGCATCGTGCACCTGCGCCTCTACCAGCCTCTGGCCGTGGCCACGGAGATACGCCGCACCATACTGCGCGAACTGGATTTTACCCGCGAGGAGAAAAATCTCCGCCATTTCGCGGCCAATTTCGCCGGCGACGCGCGGGTGGCCTTTCCCCGCTCCTTTCCCGAGCGCAGCGCCCGCCGGGTGCTGACCATGGAGGAGCTTTCGGGCCGCACCGTGGCCGAGATGGCGGCCGGGCCGAAGACACCCGAGGAAAACGCCCGCCGGGCAACCCTGGCCCGAAACGCGGCGGACATCTTTTTCGAGATGATCTTCCGCGACAATTTCTTTCATGCCGACCCGCATCCGGGCAACATCCTGATCCTTGGCGAGGACAGGCTGGGGCTGCTCGACTGCGGCATGGTGGGGCGCATCGACGAGCGCACCCGCCGGACGCTGGAGGAGGCGTTTTTGGCCGTGGCCTCCGGCGACGCCGAAGCCATGACCGAACAGGTCATGCGCCTTGGCCGGGTGCCTCCGGGGCTCGACCGCGAGGCGCTTCGGGCCGACATCGAGGAATTCGTGGCCGACTACGCCGGCCAGTCCGTGGGGGGATTCGATCTGTCCGGGGCCCTTGGCGACGTCATGGGGCTGGTGCGCCGCCACGGCATTCTGCTGCCGCCGAGCGTGGCCATGCTCATCAAGGTTTTCATCGTGCTCGAGGGCGCGGCAGCGACGCTTAATCCCGGCTTTTCCCTGATCGAGGTCATCACGCCCTATGCCTCGAAAATCCTCATGCGCCGCTTTTCGCCGGGCGAACTTTTCGGGCGGCTCAAGCGCAGCTCCCGGGACTGGAGCGCGCTTTTCGACGCCTTTCCCCGCGACGTGTTGGAAATCCTGCGCCGGGGCCGGGAAGGCCGTCTCGATGTGCAGCTTTCCCACAAGGGGCTCGACGCGCCCATAAACCGCCTTGTCTACGGCATGCTCTGCGCGGCACTTTTTCTGGGCTCGTGTCTGCTTTTGGCCAACCGGGTGCCGCCCATCCTTTTCGACGTGTCGCTTTTCGGCGCCCTGGGCGGCTTCTGGTCCTTAGGGCTCGGGCTGCGGCTTTTCCGGGCCATCAAGCGCTCCGGGGCCCTGGGCCGGGATTCCTGAGGAACATTTCCATGCACATCTATGTCGATGCCGACGCCTTGCCGACCCCCATCAAGGAGATCCTGTTCCGCGCGGCCATGCGCCTTAACCTCGGGCTGACCCTTATCGCCAACAAGTCCCTGGCCGTGCCGGCCTCGCCCCGCATCAGCGCCATCCGGGTGGGCCAGGGCTTCGACGTGGTGGACGCGGCCATCGTCGCGCGCGTCGCGCCCGGCGATCTGGTGATCACGGCGGATATCCCGCTGGCCGCCCTGGTCATCGGAAAAGACGCCCACGCCCTGAGCCCCAGAGGGGAACTCTACGGCAAGGACAACATCCAGGGCCGCCTGGCCATGCGGAATCTGCTTTATGATTTGCGCAGCAGCGGCGTGGTCACCGGAGGCCCCCCGCCCCTCGGCAACCGCGACAAGGCGGCATTCGCCAACCAGCTCGACATCTTCCTGACCGCCCACGCCAGGGACTGAGCGACCCGCCTCCCCGCCCCGCGACCGCTCCCGAACCACGCGCGCCATGGGCCGCAAAAAGGCCCTAGTCCAGGCCGTACTGCTTGAGCTTGCGCCACAGCGTGGTGCGGGGCACGTCCAGAATCTGGGCCGAAAGCCCCTTGTTGTAGCCCGTGCGCTCGAGCACCCGCATGATGTAGCGCCGCTCCATCTCTTCGAGCGACATGAGCCCCTCGCCCTCGATGGAGTCGAAGGAGAGCTGGCGCAGGTCCGAGGGCAGGTCCTGGACCCGCAGCGTCTCACCCTCGGCCAGGGCCACGCCGCGCTCCACGATGTTTTCCAGTTCCCGGACATTGCCCGGGTAGCTGTAGGCACCGAGAATGCGCATGGCCTCGGGCTCGACCCGGGTGACGGCCTTGTGGAAGGACAGGCTGTATTTTTCCAGGAAGTGGGTGGTCAGGGGGGCAATGTCGTCGCGGCGCTCGTCCAGGCGCGGCAGGTGAATGGTCACGACGTTTAAGCGAAAAAAAAGGTCCTCGCGAAACGTGCCGACCGCGGCCTCGTGCTTGAGGTCCTTGTTGGTGGCGGCAATAAGGCGCACGTCGAGGTCGATGGGCTTGGTGCCGCCGACGCGCAGGAGCTTGCGCTCCTGGATGACGCGCAGGAGCTTGACCTGCATGGAAAGCGGCATCTCGCCGATCTCGTCGAGAAAGACCGTGCCCCCGGCCGCGGATTCGAAAAGCCCGATGCGGGTGGCCGCCGCGCCGGTAAACGCCCCCTTCTCGTAGCCGAACAACTCGCTGCTGATGAGTTCGTCGGTAAACCCGCCGCAGTTAAACGACACAAAAGGGCGGTCGCTGCGCTTGCTCTGGCTGTGAAGCGCCCGTGCCACCAACTCCTTGCCCGTGCCGCTGGCCCCAAGCAGCAAGACGTTGCAGTCGATGGGGGCCACCTTGTCGATCATGGCGAAGACCTTGCGGATGGCCGGCGAGGTCCCGATCATGGCCTTGCCCTCGGAACCGTCCCGCAGCGCCTCCCGCAGCCGGGCGTTTTCCCGGCGCAGGTCGATGCGCTCCAGCGCCGCGCCGGCCAGACTGCGGACTTCGGCCAGCTTCACCGGCTTTTGGACGTAGTGGAACGCCCCCTCCTTGACCGCCTCCACCGCCGTCTCGATGGAGCCGAACCCGGTCACGAGGATCACCTCGGTGTCGCGCGAAGCCGCCTTGATGCGGGGCAGAAGCGAAATGCCGTCCTCGTCCGGCAGGCGCAGGTCCAAAAAGACCAGGTCGAACGGGTCTTCGGCCTGTCGGGCCAGAAACGACCGGCCCTCGGTGAAGGCCTCCACCGCGTCGCCGTCCTTGGCCAGGGCGCGGCTTAGGCGGTTGCACACGATGGTCTCGTCATCCACCACGGCGATGCGATGCTTCATGAGGTCCCCTGCTCCGGGGCGTCTTCGGGCGTGGCGGGCGGCGCGATGGGCAGGCGCACGGTAAAGACCGCACCGCCGTCCTCTGGGGACTCGACCTCGATGCGGCCGCCATGGCGCTTGACCAGGGAATAGGCCACGGCCAGCCCCAGGCCCGTGCCCTTGCCCACGCCCTTGGTGGTGAAAAACGGTTCGAAGATGTGCTCCCGCACGCTCGGGGCGATGCCCGGCCCGGTGTCGGCCACGCTGATGCGGACATGGCCGGCGTCCCGGCCGAGGCAGGTTTCCACGCGCACGACGCCGCCGGGAGGCGTGGCCTGCGCGGCGTTTTGCACGATGTTGACCAGCACCTGCTGGAGGCTTCGCATATCGCCCCGGATGGGGGGCAGCTCCGGGGCATACGCCGTTTCCAGGCGCACGCCCGCGCCCTGGATCTGGTTTTTGACCAGACCCAGGCTCGAACGCACGACCTCGGCCGGATCGAGAAGCACCAGCGGCGGACGCTCGGTGCGGGAAAAATCGAGCAGATTGCGCACGATATCCGCCGCCCGGTCGGCTTGCCCCGTGATGTCGTCCACAAGCTCCCGGCCGTCGGCGTCGAGGGTGTCGGCATAATCCTCGCGCAGGGCGTCGGCGGTCAGGGCGATGTTGTTGAGTGGGTTGTTGAGCTCGTGGGCCACGCCGGCGGTAAAGGTGCCGAGCGCCGCCATCTTGCGGGCCTGGAGCAAATCCTCCTGATTGACCTCGATCTGGTGGGCCATGCGGTTAAACGCCCCCATGAGCCCGGAAATCTCGTCGGACAGGTCGGAACGCAGGGCCACCGGCCGGAAATCGCCGTCCCCCACCCGGCGCGTGGTCTCGCGCAACAGGGCCAGCGGCCGCAGCACCCGGGTGGAGACAAGCGCCACCACGGCGATGGTCACAGCCAGAAACACGCCGACAAAGGCGAAGGGCAGGGCCAGGGACTGGCGGATGGTCTCATGGATGCGGGCCCGTTTGGCCGAAAGGAGTCTGGTGGCGAAGTCGGTGAGCGCCTTGCCCTTGTTGCGCACGGCCTCGGTTTCCTCGGGCGTCGGCTTGCCCTGCTCCGACAGCCGGGACAGGGCCGTGCGGTAGGCTCCCAGATCGTTTAAAAATTCACGATAGGCCTTTTCACCCAATTCGTGGGCCATGCCGCCGGTGAGCCCGCCGGCCAGACGGTCCACCTCGTCGAGGTAGTCGAGACCCTCGCGCAGGCTGGAAACATCATGATATAAAAGGAAATTTTTTTCGAAGCGCCGCACTTCCAGGATGTTGTTCTGCAGGTCCTCGACCCGTTCGCTGACCAGATATCGTTCCCTGAGCGTCGACAGGCTGCCCAGGTGAAAGACGGCCAAGACCAGCACGGAGAACAGACTCACCGCGAAAGTGAAGATCATTTTGGAACGGATGGTGCGCAGCATGGCCTCAATCCTTGTTGCCGGGAAGCGACAAGCTACCCTTTTTCGACCGCCCCGCAAAGCCGCCACCCCCGACGGACCGGCCAGGGCAGGGTTAGCAAGCCCCATTCCAAACATAACATGCTCATTTCATTGACTCCGGCACGGTCGCCGGGGGCCGCATGTTCCACTTCGGAACAAAGTCCGGCCCGCCGTCCGCCGTTTCTTCCAATCTGAAACACGACCGTGCCGACCGCTGCCGGCCGCGCTCAGGAAATGTCCGCATTCCCGCCATGTTGTCCTTTTTCCGCAAAGTTGGCCCGCAGGTTGCTGCAGGGACGGCGAGAATCGCCATGGAACACATACTCGTTTGCATGACGCCCCGGCATGGGGCCTTCGGAGCGCTGGGACGGGCCGTTGCCCTGGCCCGGCGCATTCCGGCCAAGGTGTCCGTGCTCTTCGTCACGGCCCCGCCCGAGGGACAGGCGACCCCGCCGCTGGCCGAGGTGGAGGCGCGGCGGCAGCTGCGCCTGCTCGTCGAACGGGCCCGGTCCGAGGGCGTCGCCATCGAGTGGTTCGTGGCCGAGGGGATCTTCGAGGATGAGGTGATCCGATTCGTCAAGGACCGCAAGGTCACGCTGCTGGTGGCGGAAACAACCGACGCCGAGGGGCGGCAATCGGAGCGGGAAACACAGTCCCTGCGCCAGATCCTGCACCGGGTTTCGTGCCGGGTGGAGCTTGTCAGTCCGCGCAAGGACGAAACGGCAACGCAGCCAAAAGGAAAGGCGACATGAGCATTCCCATGACCATGTACCTGCCCATCGCCGGAAACTCGGTGAACATCCTGGCCGTACTCGGCCTGGGTGGGGGTGTGGGACTTCTCTCGGGCATCTTCGGCGTCGGAGGGGGCTTCCTGATGACGCCGCTTCTGATGATGATGGGCATTCCGCCCACCGTGGCCGCGGCTTCGGACTCCAACCAGATCGTGGGCGCTTCCACATCGGGCACGCTCATCCACCTGCGGCTCGGCAACGTCGACGTCAAGATGGGCCTGCTGCTGCTTATCGGCGGCGTCGTCGGCGGCACGCTGGGCGTCCAGCTGATCAAGGTCCTGCGGGCCATGGGCAACGCCGACTTTCTCATCAGCATCACCTACGTGCTCATGCTCGGCAGCGTGGGCTCCTACATGTTCATCGAGTCCATCACCTCCATGCGCAAGGCCAAGAATTCGTCGTCCAAGCCGGCCGCGCCCAGAAAGCCCTCCGGTTACGCCAGGATGATGGCCAGCCTGCCCTTCCAGATGGAATTTCCCCGCTCGGGCGTGCGCATGTCGCTGATCATGCCCCTGTTTTTGGGCGGCCTGGTCGGCGTGCTGTCCGCCATCATGGGCGTCGGCGGCGGCTTCATCATGGTTCCGGTCATGGTCTACATGCTGCGCATGCCCATGCACGTGGTCGTGGGCACGAGCCTCTTTCAGGTGCTTTTCACCTGCCTTAACGTCACCATCATGCAGGCCTGGACCAACCACACCGTGGACTTCGTCCTGGCCCTGATTCTTCTGATCGGCTCGGCGCTGGGGGCCCAGATCGGCGCCCGCCTCGGCCGCAAGCTCAAGGGCGACCAGCTTAAGGTCTACCTGGCCGGCATCGTGCTGATCGTCATGTTCAAGATGCTCTACGAACTGCTGGCCCGCCCCGATGTGCTGCTGGCGGCCATTGGAGGACACTAGCATGCGCCGCGTACTTCTCGTCCTTACCCTGTGCGCTCTTCTGGTCCCGGCCGCGGCCTTCGCCGCCGAGACCCCGGCGGTTGCGGTCACGCCCGCGGCCATCCGCATCGGCGCGCTCTATGACGGCATCGACCTGACGGTCACGGGCCAGGCTCCGGCCGGCGCGCAAGTGGCCGTGCGCCTGTCCGGCGAACCCGACACCTTCCACATGAAGCAGAAGGGCAAGGCGCTTGGCGTGCTGTGGATGAACCTCGCCAAGGTGACCTTCACCGGCGCGCCCAAGGTGTTTCTCATCGCCGCCTCGGACGGCCTGCCGGAAGCAAGCCTGGACCATCTGGGCATTCCCGGGCTGGCCGAGCGCATCACCGCGGAGGCCACGTCCCCGGACAAGGCCGGGCTCATCAAGGAATTCCTGCATTACCAGCGGGTCGAAAAGCTGTATAAGGACCATGCCGGCACGGTCACCTTCGGCCCGGAGGCCGACGGCACGCGGCCGTTTACCGCCGTGCTCCACGTGCCTTCCCGGCTTTCCCCGGGCGCGTACGCCGTGGAGGCCTTTGCCGTCGCCGGCGGGACCGAAACGGCGCTCGGCGAGACGGATGTGACCGCCTCGTTCGTGGGCATTCCGGCGTTCATAGCCACTATGGCCTTCAACCACGGGCTGCTTTTCGGCATCATGGCCTCGATCGTCGCCATCCTCGGCGGGTTCGTCATCGGCCAGCTGTGCAGCGGTTCCAAAAGCGGGGCGCACTAGCCGGGTCCCGCGACAAGAAAGGCAAAAACGGTCATGAGCGTGTTAAGCGGTATCCGCGACGCGGTATGCTTCTGGCGGCGGGGCAAGGCCCCGGTTCCCTTCGTGGTGCTCTTCAAGAAATTCAAGAGCGTCCTCGAACGCAACAACCGCATTCTCACGCTCATGGCCGATATGGCCGACAAGCTCGGCGGCGAATACGTCTTCGACCGCCGCTACATCGAATCCGCCTGCGAGGAACTCTCCGACCAGGTCTTCAAGCTCGTCTCCGACCTGTCCATCCTCGACCAGGGCAAAAACGTCGAACTTTTCGCCGCCTTCGAGCGCATCCGCCAGGAAATGCAGGACGAGCTCGCCGGCCGGCACCGCTTCCCGGACACCCCCCCCACCCTGCCCCTGTCGGCCCTGCGCGCGGACATGGCCGAGGCCGTGGGCGGCAAGTTCGCCATGCTCGGGGAGCTGAAAAACCGGCTCGCCCTGCCCGTGCCCGACGGCTTTGTCGTCACCACCGGCGCGTTCGCCGATTTCATGGCCAAAAACAAGCTGCCGGAATTCATCCGCGAGCAGGCCAAGCTTCTGGACCTCGACGAGGAAAAAAACATCCGGGGCGTGTCCTGGGCCGTCACCGCCCATATCCTTGCGGCCAGCATTCCCCGCGGCCTGGCCCGCAGTCTGGCCGCATCCCTGGACGAACTCACCGAACGGCTCGGCCGCGCGCCCGAGGCCCTGGCCCTTCGCAGCAGCGCCTGGGACGAGGACGGCGAGACCACGTTCGCCGGCCAGTACGAGAGCGTCATCGGCGTGGCTCCGACGGAAATCCACGCCGCCTTCAAGAAAGTCGTGGCCAGCCTCTATTCCCCGGAAGCCTGGCTGTACCGCCGCCGCCGGGGATTCAAGGAACACGAGGCGGTCATGGCCGTGGGCTGCCAGGTCATGATCGACTCCCGCGTCAGCGGCGCGCTCTACACCTACGCGCCCATGACCGAAAAAGAGGAAGGCGTTTTCGTCAGCGCCGCCTGGGGCCAGTGCGCGCCCGTGGTCGGCGGCGAGATCGAGACCGACACCTTCCTGCTCCAGCGCCATTCCCCCTTTGCCGCCACCTCCCGGGACATCGCGCAAAAGACCCGGCAGATGGTGCTCACTCCCGGCGGCGGCGCGGATTTCGTGCCCGTGCCCGAGGAACTGGCCGAGGTTTCCTGCTTAAGCGAAGCGGACCTGAGCCTGCTTGGCGAAGCGGCGCTGACCCTGGAAAAATATTTCAAGCGGCCCCAGGACGTGGAATGGACCTTCGACGCCGCCGGCCGGCTCTACGTGCTGCAAAGCCGGGCGCTGGTCTTTTCCGGCCGGCCGGAAAAGCGCACCGGGGCCATCGACGCGGCCACGAGCCAGGCCGAGGCCGTCTTTGCCGGACGCGGCGACGTGGTCCAGCGCGGCGTGGCCATGGGCAAGGTGCAGGTAGTCCAAAACGAGGAGGACCTCGACGACTTCCCCTTCGGGGCCATCCTCGTCTCGCGCCACACCTCGCCGCGCTATTCGCGCATCATGTCCCGGGCCCAGGGAATCCTTACCGACATCGGCTCCCCGGCCGGACACATGGCCACCGTGGCCAGGGAATTCCGCGTGCCCACCATCGTCGGCTGCGGCGTGGCCACGGAGCTGCTCAAAACCGGCGACGAGATCACCGTGGACGCCACCCAGAACGTGGTCTACCGGGGACTCATCAAGGAACTGCGCTATTTCGAGCTGACCGAGGAGGACGTCTACGAGGACTCCTACGAATACCGGCTGCTGCGCCGGCTGCTCAAGAAAATCACACCCCTGGCCCTGGTCGATCCCCATTCGAGGGACTTCGCCCCGGCCTCCTGCCGCACCTACCATGACATTACGCGGTTCATTCACGAAAAATCCGTGGCCGAGCTGATCGAACTGAGCGAATCCGGCCAGGGCCTGCTCGACGCCGCGGCCGCCCGGCTCAAGACCGCCCTGCCCTTAAACCTCTTCATCATCGACCTCGACGGCGAGGCCCGCGGCGGCATGGGCGAGATCGAACCCGCCGCCCTGGCCTCCCTGCCGCTTTCGGAACTGCTGCAGGGACTCGACAACTCCGGTATGTGGAGCACCGAACCCGTGTCCGTGGACATGGGCAGCTTCATGGCGAGCCTCACGCGCACCTACGGACCCCGGGACGGGGCCACGGCCAAGCTCGGACGCAACCTGGCCGTGGTGTCCCAGGAGTACATGAACCTGAATCTGCACCTGGGCTACCACTTCGTCCTTGTCGACGCCTACGTCGGCGAGGTGCCGGCCGACAACAGCCTGTACTTCCGCTTTCTCGGCGGGGTGACGGACTTCCGCCGGCGGGCCCGGCGCGCGGGCTGCATCGGCAAGATCCTCGAACGCTCGGATTTCCGGGTGGAACTGCACGGCGACCTGGTGGTCGGCCGCATCAAGTCTCTTGACAAGGAAGCCATGCGGGCCAAACTGCGCCTGCTCGGCGGCCTGGTCGGATTTACGCGCCAGCTCGACGTGCGCATGAGCCGCGAAGGCGACGCGCACTGCTTTGCCGAGGAATTCCTGGCCGCCATCAAACCGGTGATGGAGGATATCAAATGATCGACGCCAACGACGCCGCAACCGCCAAGAAACGCCGCATCCTCATCCTCGACGACGAGCCCATCGTGGTCAAACGCCTGAAACCCGCCTTCCAGAAGGCCGGCTACGACGTGGAGACCTTCACCGAAAGCGAGGCCGCCCTGGCCCGGTTCGCCGAGGCCCCGGCCGACATCGTCATCACGGACCTCAAGATGGACGGCCTCGACGGCATGGGCTTTCTGGAAAAGGTCAAGGCCGTCTCGCCGACCGTCGGCTGCATCGTCATCACCGGATTCGCCACCCTGGAGACGGCCAAGGAGTCCTTCCACAAGGGGGCCTTCGACTTCGTAGCCAAGCCGTTCAAACTGGCCGACATCCTGGACGTGGTCAGGCGGCTCGAGACCACCCTGCCGGGCGCGCATCATGCCGGCTGAATTCGCCCCTCCGTCCACCGGCCCGGCCGGGGCGGACCCGAGCCGCACCGCGCGTTCGCTTTTCTCAAAGTTCCGGTCGCTGCTGGACTCCAACACCGCCGCCCTGGCCAAGATGGCGGAAATGGAACGCATGCTCGGCGGCGAATACATCTTCGACCGCAGCTTTCTGGACAAGGCCGCCCGGGAAGTGGCGGAACTGACCCACCAGACCGTATATGCCTTAAACGCCATGACCGGTAACGCCCACGTGGCCCTCTACGACCGGTATATGGCCGTAAACGCCGCCGTGGAGGACATCCTGGCCGGACGTCCGCCGGCGGGCGACGAGGACACGGTGCGCGGGCTCGCCGGCCTGCGCCTGGAGGACCGGCCCAAGGTCGGCTTCGGCCCGGCGGCCCTTGGCGAACTTTCCGGCCACCTGGGCCTGCCCGTGCCGCAAGGCGTGGCCCTGACCACCGCCGCCTTCGACGACGCCGGCCCGACCGACGCGGCAGGCCGGGCACTCACCCAGGCCCTGGCCGCCTTTGGCGACAAGGACGCCCCGGCGGACGTCATGGTCCGCGTCGAGGCCGCCTCCGGCGAAGGCCTCGGGTTCTGGCGCGGCGCGGCCACCCCCGAAGCCGTCATCCCGGCCCTGACAAGGGAAATGCAAAAGGCCCGGCAGCACGCGCCGCAGGAACAGCCCACGGCCCTGATCCTGGCCGAAACGCCGGCCGTCATGACCGGCCTTGTCCGCACCCTGGACACAGCCCCGGACGGCGGGGAGTTCCTGGTCATCGAGGTCGCCTCGTCCGAGCACCCGGACGCGCCGGATATCTTTTACCTGGAGCGGGCCCATCCTTTTGCCGTGCGCCGCTCGCACCTTTCCCCAAAGGACCTGGACAGGCCCCTGCCCGACGGCGAAAAGCCCCTGTCCCCGGCCCCGAACGGACACCTGCGCGGCACGGCCCTGCTCCCTTTCGACGCGGCCGCCGCCCTGGCCGGCCTGGCGCTCGCCGCCGAACGGCTCCTTGGCGGGCCGCTTGTCCTCGATTTTTTCCGGGACACCGGGGGCGCGTTTCATTTCACCCGCGTGGCCATGCGCGCCTGCCAGTCCTGTGGCGAAGCCGCGGGTCCCGAAGGCGAGCTGCTCCTTTACGGCGGCGAGGCCGCCTGCCTGGGACGCGGCAGCGGCGCGGTCATCCACGTCACCGACCGCACCGATCCGGCGGATTTTCCCTTCGGGGCCGTGGCCGTGACCCGGTCGGCCTCGCCGGTCCTGGCCCCGGTGCTGCGCCGGGCCGGGGCCATGGTGGCCGAGGTGGGCGACGCGGCCGGACATCTGGCCGCCGTGGCCCGCGAATTTCGCACGCCGGCCCTTTTCGGCCTGCCCGGGGCGCTGGCCGCCCTGCCGGGGGGCATGGTCGTCACCGTGGACGCCGAGATGGGCGAGGTGCGCAAGGGAGCCAGCACCGGACGCGTCGCCCAGGACGCGGGGCTGAGCCCTGACGATCCCGAATACCTGACCCTGCGGCGGCTTCTGCGCCGCATCGCCGGGCTCAACCTGACCGATCCCGACGCGCCGGATTTCACGGAAGAGGGCTGCCGTACCTTTCACGACCTCATCCATTTTTCCCACGAAAAAGCCGTCACCGCCCTGGCCGAGATGCGCCTCGCCGGGGTGTCGCAGTCGTTGGCCAAGCCGCTGCCCTTGCCGGTGCCCCTTTTCCTGCGCGTGCTCGACATCGGCGGCGGGCTCGCCTCCGGCGCCGAGGACGGCGAGGGCATCGACGCCGTGCGCAGCCGGCCGCTTCGCGCCTTTCTGGCCGGCGTCGTCGCCCCGGGCATGTGGGACCAGTCCCCGGCCCGGGTGGGGCTGCGCGAGATCCTCGGCGGCATGGACCGCACCATGGCCGCCATGACGGGCATGGCCGGCAAGGGTGGCGGCAACCTGGCCATCGCCGCCCGCTCCTATTGCAACGTGAGCCTGCGCCTGGGCTACCATTTCAGCGTGGTGGACGCCTACTGCGGCGACAATCCGGACAAGAATTCCGTCTACTTCCGGTTCGTGGGCGGCATGGCCCACGCCACGGCCCGGGCGGCCCGGGCGGCCTTTTTGCTGCGCCTGCTGTCCCGGTTCGATTTCAAGGCCTCGGCCGAGGGCGACCTGGTGGTGGCGCGGCTCAAGATGGTCGAGGCCGAGGTCGCGGAAGCGGCGCTGACCCTGCTTGGCCGGCTGACCGCCTTTACCCGCCAGCGCGACGTGGGGCTTTCCGGCCCGGACGACGTGGACGCGCTGGAAGCCGATTTCGAAGCCGCCGGGAGGGGGGCGTGATGTGGACCCCCTGGCGGGCGCTTCGGGAAAGGCGCGAAGCCAGGCGGCGGGCCGCCCTGGACGCGCTCAAGGTGCGCTACCACACCTTCCGCATCCTGCTCGCCAACAACGAACGCGCCCTCGATAGGCTGGCCAAGGTCGAGGCGGCCCTGGAAACCGGGGCCTCCACGGCCGAACTGACGGGCCTTGTGGAGGACTTGCAGGCCGTGACCTTCGAGCTGGTCGACGGGGTCAGCCGCCTGACCGACGGCGGGCACCAGCTGCTCTACGCCCGGCAGTTGCGCCTGGAAGAAGCCCTCCGTACCGCCCTTGAAACCATGGAGGAGACGGCCCGCCAGCCGTCGTGCCAGCCGCTTGGCCGCAACCTTGCCCCAAAGCGCGTGGGCGGCAAGGCGGCGAGCCTGTCGCTGCTTAGGCAAAACGGCTTTCCCGTGCCGGACGGCTTCGCGGTCACGGCCCGGGCCTGCCGGGATTTCCTGCGCGAAACCGGCCTGGACGCGCGCATCCGCAAAATGCTCCACGCCGCCGGTTCCGAAGGCACCGGGCTGGCCGAGGCCTGCGAAAAGGCGCGCCAGGCCGTCATGGCCGCGACGCTCCCCGACTGGTTGCGCGAAGACCTGCGCCAGGCCGGGGAACGGCTCGCCGGGGACGGCCGCACGGCACTGGCCGCCCGCAGCAGCGCGCTCACCGAGGACATGCTGGAGCACTCCTTCGCCGGGCAGTACGTCACCGCCTTAAACCTCACCCCGGATACCCTGGAGCATGGCTTTCTCGAGGTCATGGCCGGGGTCTTCGGCCAGCGGGCCGTGGCCTACCGCCTGCAGGCCGGGCTTCCCGCCGCCGCCTGCGACATGGCCGTGCTCGTCCAGGAGATGGTGCCGGCCGTGGGCGCCGGCGTGCTCTTCACCCTGGACCCGGTGCGCCCCGCTTCCGGGCGCATGCTGGTCTCGGCCGTACCGGGGCTCGGCATCCTGGCCGTGGACGGCGAGGCCCCGACCGATATTTTCCGCGTCTCCCGCGACGACCTCGCCGACGTGGCCGCCCGGGCGGCGACGAAGACCATCCGGGCCGTGGCCGATCCGGCCGGGGGCGTGCGCCGCGAGGCCGTGCCGGAAGACGAGCGGGAACGTCCGGTCGTCTCCCCCGGGACCCTGGCCCGGTTGTGCCGGCTGGGGCTGGCCTCCGAGGCCCTGGCCGGGGCTCCCCAGGACATGGAGTGGGCCGTGACCGCCTCGGGAGAGCTGCGCGTCCTCCAGTCCCGGCCGGTGCGCCTGACCGGGCAGGCCGGCGGCGCGACTCCCGACATCGCCGGCGGCGAATATTTTCATGGCGGCATGGCCGCCTGTCCCGGCCGGTGCCTGGGCCGCATCCGGCATGTGCGCGGCCCGGAGGACCTCGACGCGCCCATTGCCGGCCCGGTCATCGCGGTGCTCGCGGCGGCCACGCCCGAAGCAGCCCGGCTGCTCCCATCCTGGCAGGGCGTGGTGGCGGCCGGGGGCAACCCCACCGACCATCTTTCCACCGTGGCCCGGGAACTGGGCCGGCCCATGCTCACCCGGGCCACCGGGGCCATCACCGCCATTCCGGACGGCGTGCCGGCGGTGTTGGACGCCGCAGCCGGGTCGGTCTCGGCCATGCCCGCGGCCATCGGCGACCTGTCGGAACTCCTGGCCGCGCCGCGCCCGGAAACGGCCAAGGCCCCGCGCGTGGCGCTGACGCCCGGCCGGGCCAGGGTGCGCGCGCTGACCGTGCCCCTAAACCTCACCGACGCCTACGGCCCCACCTTCGCGGCCGTGGAATGCCAAAGCCTGCACGACATCATCCGCTTCGCCCACGAGGCCGCCATCCTGGCCCTGTTCGAGGCCGGGGACGAACTCCTCGACGAAGCCTTCACCCATGTGCGCATCCTGCGCGGCAACGCGCCCTTCGAGGTCATGGTCATCGACCTCGGCGGCGGTGTGCGCGAAGACGCAACCGGCCGGTTCATCAGCGCCGGCGACCTGACGAGCCGGCCCCTGGCCGCCCTGTGGCAGGGGCTCAACGCCGGGGCGACGCCCTACGCCGCGCCGCCCTCCGGGCAAAACGGCCGGGACGTGGGCGGGGTCATGGGCCGGGGGATCACCGACGCGCGCGGCAAAAGGCCCGTGGGCGAGCCCAACTACGCCCTGGCGGCGCGGGACTACGTCAACGTCAACGCCCGGGTGGAATTTCATTTCGCCATGATCGACGCCGTGTGCGGCCCGAGGACACGCGGCAATTACGTGCGGCTGCGCGTCAAGGGTGGCGGCGCGGCCACGCCGCTTCGCGAACGCCGGGCGACCTGCCTGGCCGACATCCTGGGGGCGGCCGGGTTTTACGTGGACAGGCGCGGCGACCTCGTCACCGCCAGCCTCACCGACGTCTCCGGCGACGACGCCGCCAAGGGACTCGTGTTGCTCGGCCGTCTGCTGTCCTTCATGCGGCTCCTCGATGCGGCCATGACCGACGAGGAAGCCCCGGCCCGGGCGGCCGACGCCTTCTGGGCCCAGGCCGGGGAAACCGCCATACCCGCCGACGCGCCGGTGCGGGAAGCATCATAAGAGAGGAGCCATGACCGACAGGATTTTCACGCCGGAGACCTTTGATCCGGCCGGTCTGGACGAGGATTTCGCCGTTCCCAAGGCTTTTCGCGGCCGGGGGGCGCTTGCCGCCATGCGGGAAGGAATGTGGGCCCCGGTCGGCAGCGACGGCGACACGGCCGTCATCTGGGCCGCCCGCGTAAACGACGCCCTGGAGGCCACCGTCAAGGCGGCGCTTAGCGTGGCCGCGGTGCGCCTGATCGCGGTCGCCCCCGCCGTCGTGCGCCACATCGTCAACAACACCCTGGACGTGTGCCCCGGCTTTCCGCCCGAGGCGTCCCGAACGGACCTGGCCAAGGTGCGCACCTATCTGGCGGCGCGCCGCTCGTTTCTGGCCGGGTTTCGCACCACCCTGGCCCGGGGCCGCACGGGACTGGCCATGTTCCGCACGGGCATCGCCTTTTTGACCGTGGTGCTGGTGCTGCTGCGGGTCCTCGGCCTGGGCTATACCCTGCCGCTCGAGGCCATCGTCCTTTGCGCCGGCATTTTCTTCATTGTCGACGGCATCATCTGGTACCTGCCAGCCCGGCGCGCCTCCCACCGAGGCATGCCCGATCCCGTGCCCCTGCCCGATCCGGCCCTTGGCAACACCGGCGTTCTGGCCGTGTCCGCCGATCCGCTCTGGCCGTGCTTCCGCTGGCTGCCGGCCGTGCCCGGGGCCAGGGCGCTGCGGACCGCCTGGGCGCTTTTGTCCCCCACGGCCCGCCGCCGGTTCCTGGCCATGGACCGCACGAGCCTGGCGCTGGAGCGCACCACGCTGGCCGAACTGCGTTCGGTCATGGCCTGCTCCCGCACCGGTCTGGCCCTTGGGCGCACCGGCATCGGCGTCTCCGGCGTCGGCATCGCCATGATCCGCCAGTTTCACCACGGCTCCTGGGACGTGGCGAGCTTCGGCCTTATCGCCGTGGGCACGGTCATGGCCCTGGAAGGGCTCTCCTGGTACCTGCCGGCCAGACGGGCCGGGCGCATGTGCCAGGCCGCCGTCTGCCGTGCCGCCGCCTGCCCGAGCCCCCGCACCATGGCTTCGCCCGGGGCCGCCCCGCCCCCGAGCCCGGACACGCCCCCGCCCTCCTGGCCGAACGCCGCGCCGGGCGTGCTCGGGACCACCGGGCTGGCGCTTATGCGCACCACCCTGGCCGAGGAACGAAACGTCCTGGCAAGGCTGCGCACCCAGATGGCCCGGGGCCGCACCGGCCTTTCCTTTATCCGCACCGGCAACAACGCCGTGGCCGTCGGCCTGGGCCTGCTCGCCTGGTTCGGCACGGGTTCGACCAGCTGGACCGTCTTCAACCTCGTGCTGATTGCCGGCGGCATCGTGCTGCTTACCGACGGCCTGCGCGCCTACCTCACGGCCAGACGCGCCAGGAAGGCCACGAACGTGTGCACGGCGGACTTCGAACTGGCCGTGCCGGACTACACCATGCCCGAGGAGACCTGGGGCCGGGGCAGCGCCGGATTGGGAGGGGACAATGTCGCCTGATGCCGCCACCTCCCTCGCTTTCGACGAACGCCTGCGCATTCCGCCGCTGCTTCTGGCCCGGGTTCCGGCCGAAACCTTCGCCAGGACCGACTGGCTGCCGGTCGCCCTTTGCGACGGCAACGCCGTGGTCGTGGCCGCTATCCTCCCGGACGACGCCGCCATGCGCGAAGCGGCCGCAACCGTCTTTCCCGAATACGCCCTGCGCTTCGTGCCGGCCGCCCCGCGTGACCTGCGCCGGCTGGCCGCCGACTTCGTCCCGTCCGTGACCGGCGCGCCGGTCGGCGTCGTGCGCACCAATCTGGCCTACTGGCGCAACACCATGGCCCACTGGCGCACGCGCCTGGCCTGCTGGCGCACGGACATGGCCACGGGCCGCACCTGGCTTAACGTCATGCGCTTCGGCCTCGGGCTCACGGCCCTTGCCAACACGCTCTTGCGCTCGGCCAAAACGCCCGGGCAGACGACCCTCGACGCCGCCGGACTGGCCATCGGCCTGACCCTGGCCGCCTTTGCCGTGCGGGCCTACCTGCGCCTTCGCCTGTCGCGGCACCGCCTGCCCGGCATCCAGACCCTGGTCGAGGTCTCGGCCGCCGCGCTCCAATTTCTGGAGGAATACCACTTCATCGAGGAACCCGGTAGGCCACGTCCGGTTTCCAAGCACACCATGCTGGCGCGCCTCGGCGACATGCTCGAAAACCACGCCACCATCCTCGAAATCGCCTCCGGCGCGCCGGAACGCATCCATCTGGCCCGGGAACGCAACGTCCTGGCCGCCCAGCGCACGGTCTGCGCCTGCTACCGCACCATCGCCGCCCGGGCCCGCACCGGCCTGGCCTTCATCCGCACCGGCGTGGCCATCCTGGGCCTCGGGCTCGGACTTTTGCGCTATTTCGGGACCAGCGCCCTTTCCATCGTGGACTGGCTGCTCGTCGTCGCCGGCGTGGCCATGATCGTCGACGGGCTGCTCTGGTATTGGCCCGTGCGCAAGGAGCCGGTGCGCACGCCCCGGTGCATGGACCCCGAAGGGGACGCGGCATGAAGATCAAGACCAAGCTGATCGTCGGCAGTTGCGTGAGCCTCGCGCTCATCCTCGTTTTGGCCCTGCTGGCCCAAAACGACATGAACCGGGTGGTGGACAAACTGCGCTTCGTGGAAGTCCAGGACGACCTCAACGCCGATTTCCTGGAGATGCGGCTTTCGGAAAAAAACCTGTTTCTCTTCAAGGACAAGGGCGCATTGCGGGAGATCGCCAGCAAGATCGAGGAGACCCGCGACACCCTGGCCAAATCCCATGACCGCATCGTGCGCGGGGCGGGCGAGGCCAATTACCTGGCCTTGCGCCGCCGCCTCGACGCCTACGCCGCCGCCGTGGACACGGCCGCCGCCAGCGGCAACGCCGGCCCGGAATCGGAACAGTCCATGCGCGAAGCCGGCCGGGCCCTGCGGGAATTCTCCACCGCCCTGGTCGCCCGGGAACGGGATCAGGTCAGCGAAATCATCGCCCTGTCCCGGCGCACCATGACCGTGTCCCTGGCCGCCGTGGTCTGCACCGCCGTGCTGGCCGCGCCGCTCCTCTTCCGCAAGGTGCTGCTCTCCCTGGCCAAGGTCGAACGGCTGGCCGGGGCCATCGCCGAGGGCAAATTCGAGAGCATCGAGGAGCCCCACAGCCGCGACGAGCTCGCCTCGGTCATCCGGGCCGTCAACACCATGTCGCAGCGCCTGAGCTCCCGCGAGGCCGAAATCCTGCAATCGAAAAAACTCGCCTCGCTCGGCACCCTGACCGCCGGCGTGGCCCACGAGATCACCAATCCCGTCAACAACATCTCCATGATGGCCGAGACCTACGAGACCATGGGCGACGACCTGCCCAAGGCCGAGCGCCTGGACATGATGCGCCAGATCCAGGAGGAATGCGGCCGCATCCACGGCATCGTGACCAACCTGCTCGACTTCTCCAAGCCCAAGACGGCCAGCATGCGCCAGATATGCCTCAACGATCTCGTGCAGGGCACGCTGCCGCTGGTGCGCAACATGCTCCACGTCTCCAATATCGACCTGCGCCTCGACCTCGCCCCGGACGCGCCCACGGTCATGGCCGACGTCTCGCAAATGCACCAGGTGCTCATCAACTGCATCACCAACGCCATCCAGTCCATGAGCCCGGGCGGAAACCTGCGCATCGCCACACGCGCCGACGACGGCACGGCCCGCATCGTGGTGGCCGATACCGGCAAAGGCATCCCGCCCGACATCCTGCCCCACATCTTCGACCCGTTTTTCAGCACCAAGGGCACCGAAGGCACCGGACTTGGGCTGTCGGTCAGCTACGGCATCGTCAAAAACCACCAGGGACGGCTGCGGGTGGAAAGCACGGTCGGCGCCGGGACCACCTGCTTCATCGACCTGCCGGCCCTGGTCCCCATGGAGGACTCCCATGCAAGCACAACCGCCTAGAATCATGGTCATCGACGACGAAAAAGTGGTCGGCGATATGCTGCGCATCCACCTGACCAAGCACGGCTGCGTGGTGGAAACGTTCCTGTCCGCCGCCCCCGCCCTGGCAAGGCTCAAAGAAACGTCCTTCGACCTGGTCGTCACGGACTTCAAAATGAAAGGCATGGACGGCATGGAACTGCTCAAGACCGTCAAAAGCCTCTACCCCGACATCCAGGTCATCATGATCACCGCCTTCGCCCACCTCGATACCGCCATCGAAGCCTTCCGGGGACAGGTCCATGACTTCTTCCCCAAGCCCTTCAAGATCAAAGACCTCATCGAATCCATCCAGCGCGCCCTGGGCCGTTCGTTGGCATAGGGAGGAACCGGGGGAGGGG
>NZ_JBLODY010000056.1:0-26504 GCF_047785625.1 Solidesulfovibrio sp. C21 | reverse complement strand
CCCCAGGGTACATGTGGTTCCTCCCGTTTTCCCTTTATTGCCGGGCGAGGTTTTTCCTGGCGACCCGCCAGGAAAAAACTCGCCCGGCAGGAAGGGGGGACCGGGGGGCCCTCGGCCTCCCGGCGGGGTGGTCCAGGAGGGGCGGCGCCCCTCCTGGCCGCCGGAGGCATCTGCGTCACCGCAGCCGATCGGCGTAGCGGCGGGGCAGGCCCCGGGCGATAATCTTTTGCGCCACGGCCTCGATATCGTAGGGCACGGCCCGAATGGTCAGCATGCCGGAGGCATCGTCGTAGAGGCCGTATTTGGCCCGGTTGTCGCCGTCGCGAGGCTGACCCACCGCGCCGACATTGACGATATGGCCCTGGGAGAGCGCCAGCGGGTTGTCGCCAAGGGACAGTTCGTAGCGGAAAACGTCGCGCCCGGTCAGGCTTGCCGCCTCCAGCATGTGGGTATGCCCGACGAAGGAGACGCGTTCGGGCGTTCGGGCGAAGGCCCGACGCAGGGTCGTGTCGCCGGCCTCGAACAGGTACGTCGTGGTGTCGTTCGGCGGCAGGCCGTGGACGAAACGGCAGCCGTACAGGGCAAGCGAGGTGGGCAGCTCGGCGATGCGCGCGACAAGCTCCGGCGGCAGCAACTCCCGGGTGCGCACGAGCGCTTCCAGGGCCTGGGGGTTGAACAGGCGTTCCCGGGACGGATCGGCCACGGCCCATTCGTGGTTGCCGCGAACGCTCGGGATGCCGCGTCGGGCGAGCAGCCGCAGCACTTCGACCGGGTCGGGCCCGTAGCCGATATTGTCGCCGAGGCTCACGATGGCCTTCGGGGCATGCCGGTCGATATCGACCAACACCGCCTCGAAGGCTTCCAGATTGGCGTGGATATCGGAGACGATGGCCAGGAGCATGGAGGACAGTGTGGCAGCTTCGCCCGGACCGGGCAAGTCCCGCCGGCACAAAGAAGGACGCGACCTCGGGGCCTATCCTCCCGGGGTCGCGTCAGGGCGTGAGGGGTATGGTGCGGGGGTTTCGGAGAAGGTTTGCGGAAATATCGACCGAAATTCTAATTGAAGTGGGTGCGTTGCAGCCACTCCTTGATGACTTCATTCGGCGCGTACACGCCCTTGTTGCCGCCCTGCTCCTCCATGAAATCCCGGGCCAGATCCTCGGGGAGATCGAAGGTGGCCAGTTCCACGCAATCCTCGGAATTGCGCCGCACAAGGCTCAGTTCGGGCTTGCCGGACCAGGTGTTGACCACAAAATAGGTGGAGAAGTCGTGCTTTCCCGTGACCGGCTTATGTTCGGCGTACCAGGAGTTGTTGCCCCATTCCAAATACAGGGTCACAGCGTCTTCCGGGGTCATATTCCAATCGATGACCAGATTGGACAGATCGGTCTGGGTCTGCATGGCATTCCTCCTCAGTGCGGTTGCGGTCAACCGGGAACAGATGCGATTTCGATATGAGACAAAAATAATCCTTTTTATCCTTCGGTCAAGAAAAAAATGCGCTTTTCCTCCCTTCTTCCGAGGAAATGACGCTATCCAACCGTAATATTGGAGAAACAGGATAAATTTGCGGGGAAATGACAAGGGACCCGCTTGCCCTTCCCTGGATGGCCGCGCAAGGGCGTCCCCTGGCACAGCCAACGCGGGATGCCGTCTGCGTTGTTCCATTGGCCGGCGTTTGGTCGGCTGCTGGCGGCTGGCTGTTGGTCGCCTTGAGGGGGCGTGGCGACGTGCGGCGCATATTTGAAGAATACGCCTTCGCCGCCACGCCCCCTCAAGGCGACCAGATCACACGGCCCATACGCGTAAGCATTCCGGGCTCTGTCGCCGGGCCGGCTCGGACAGACGGCCAAGCGATCCATACGATACAGACAATTCCTGGTCGGTTGAAGCGCGCGTCACCCTTTCGGGACCTATTCCGCTCCCTCCCAAGATTCCGATTCTATTACGTTAATATAATTACATTTCATCAACACAATTGGTCTTACATTTAAAATTCATCCCCGTTGAAAGTTTTTGAAGGGGGTCCAGGGGGAAACTTTTTTCAAAAAGTTTCCCCTGGCCGCCGGAGGCCTCTTCACCAAAAAGAAAGGGGCGCGGCAAGACGGTGGTTACAGGCCGCCAGGGACAGTCCCGGGCTGGACGACGGGGCAGGCCGCGCGTAGGAACCCTGGGCTCCGGGGCCGCTCGGGCGAATTCTCCGCCCTCTTGAAACGAAAGCGCCCCGAAACCCCTGTGCCCGTCCGGCAGCCGGCGCGGCAGAGGTGGAAAAATGGCCGCAGACGAGCCGCAACGCCGGGACTGGCTCCCGGTCATCCTTTTGGCGTTCGCCACCTTTGTCTTCAATACGACGGAGTTCGCGCCCATATCGTTGCTGGGCGACATCGCGCAGTCCCTGGACGTGACCACGGCCAAGGCCGGACAGCTCATCACCATCTACGCCTGGATGGTTGCCCTCCTTTCCCTGCCGCTCATGCTTTTTTGCGCCAACATGGAGCGGCGCGGACTGCTGCGCAACGTGTTCCTGGTCTTCATCGCCAGCCATGTCGTTTCCGGTCTGGCCGGCAACTATTACGTCCTGCTGCTCTCGCGCATCGGCGTGGCCTGCGCCCATGCCGTGTTCTGGTCCATCGTCATCCCGATGGGCATCCGTGTGGCGCCGAAAAATTACGGGTCCCGGGCGCTCGGCATCCTGTCCATGGGATCGGCCGTGGCCCTGGTGATGGGCCTGCCGCTCGGGCGGGTGATCGGCCTGCATCTGGGCTGGCGCATGACGTTCGTCTGCATCGGCGCCATGGCGTTGCTCGCCATGGCGGCGCTCATGCGCCAACTCCCCGTGATGCCAAGCCGGCACGCCGGGAATTTCAAAAGCCTGCCGAGCCTTTTCAAACGTCCGGCCCTGGTCGGCCTGTATATCTTGACTGTGGTGCTGATCACCGGCCATTTCACGGGCTATACGTATATCGAGCCGTTCATCACCCGGGTGGCCCGGGGCAGCGAGGACTTCGCCACGCTGGTGCTGCTCGTGTTCGGCCTGGCCGGCATCGCGGGGTGTTATCTGTTCATCCGCTGTAACCCGAAGCACCCCTTGGCCACCTTTACCGTGCCGGTGTGCCTGACGGCCGTGTGCCTGCTGCTCCTGCGCCCCGTCATGGGGAGCCTGCCCGCGCTGCTGACGGTGTGCGCGGTCTGGGGCATGGCCATGTCCGCCGTCAATCTGGTCTTGCAGTACAATGTGGTGAAGGTGGCCCCGGACGCGACGGACATCGCCATGTCCATCTATTCCGGCATCTACAATATCGGCATCGGATCGGGAGCGTTGGTGGGGGGACTGGTCACCGTCCACATGGGTCTTGAGACCGTGGACAATGTGGCCGGGGCCATCGCCGTGGCCGCCAGCCTCTGGTGCCTGTATTATCTGCGGCGCGTCGGCTGATTGCGCCGGCGCGGGCGTGTTTCCCGATCTTCCAGGCTAGCCGCAGCGACGCAGCGCGGCCAGGGCGGCCCCGGCCTGGGCGGCCACGGTGGTTTCGGCAAGCTGCCAGCCGTCGTACAGTTCGAACGCGGCCGTGTCCTGCTCCAGAGCCGAAAGCGCGGCAAGCAGCGTGCGCGAAGGATCGGGCTTGATGCGGGCAAGCGCCAGACAGGCCAGGCCCCGGGCGGCCGGGTCGCAGTCGCCAAGCGCGGCCGTGATTTCTTTCAGGCCATGGGCGGCCAGCTCGGGTGCGGCCTCGGCCAGCCGGGCCACGGCCCACCAGGCCCCACGCCGCAGCGGCGCATGGTCGATGAACGTGCAGTCGCCCTCCATGTCCTGGACATAGGAGACGAGCACCCGGTGGTAGTCGGCGGCCAAAGCCGGGCAGACGGCCAGCGTCTCGCCCATGCATTCCGGAATGCCCCAGCCGATGTTGCCGGACTCCTCGTTGACGCGCCACATGAGGTTGCGCCAGACGTCGCGGGCGTCCTCCAGACGGACGGCGGCAATGTCCGCCATGGCCGCGCCAAAGGCGGTAACGGCACGCCAGCGCACAAGGGCGTCCGTATCGAGCAGCAGCGAAAAGAGCGTCCCCAGACGCGTCTTGGCCGCGATACCCGCCAGTTCCGCCAACCCGGCTTCCCGGCCGCCCAAAATCGCCTGCCGCACCCGCGCTATGAGTTCCCTACGCGATGACATGGAGTGTCCTTAAGGAAGGGAAAAAAGAGAGAAACAGTGCGAGAGGGGAAACCCTTTCAAGAAAGGGTTCTCCCCTCTCGCGCTCTCCCCTTCCTAAAGTTTTCAACTATGTTAGGCATCATCCTCAATCGGAGTCTTACCGTAACCGACACATATAAGAGGGTGAGCTTTTTCCCTTCGTTCAAAGAAAGAAAAGATTATAAGCCCCATTTCTCCCCCTTTGAAAGTCTTTTAAAAGGGGGTCCGGGGGGAAACTTTTCTTCAGAAAAGTTTCCCCCCGGATATCATATCTTTCCCCCTACTTGGCCAAAGCGGCTTCGATCTCGCGGACCATGTCGGGGTGGGGTTCGTAGCCGGTGGTGCGGGCGCGTTCCACGAAGTCCTTGGCCTTGGCGAACTCGCCGCGTTCCATGGCGATAAGAGCCAGGTTGTTTAAGGCCGGGCCGAACATGGGTTCGATCTCCAGGGCCTTGGTGCTGTGGAACTCCGCGCTTTCGAGATCGCCCTTCATGAACAGCGCGCTGCCGAGGGTGGCCATGGCCTGGACGTACTTGGAGTCGATCTTGATGGCGCGGCGCAGGGCCTTTTCGGCCTTGTCCACTTCGCCGCGCTGCAAATGCACGAAGCCGATGTTGCCGTAGGGCACGGCGAAAAGGGGCCGGGCCCGGCAGGCCTTCTCGTTCCACTCCAGGCAACCGTCGAGGTCGCCCTTGTTCATGGCCAGGCCGCCCAGCTGGACAAAGCCCTCGGCCAGGCCCGGCGAGCATTCCACGGCCTGGTGGAATTCCGCCTCGGCCTCGATCAGCCGCCCCTTGGCCACGTAGGCCGTGCCCAGGTTGTAATGGGACACGCCGCAGCCGGGGTTTTGCGACAGGCGCTTTTTGATTTCGTCGATGAATTCGTCGGGAGTCTGGGCGGTGTATTCCATGCGCGTTCCTTACCTCGGTTCTATTTGGTCGGGCCAAGTTCGGCGTCGACGCCTTCCCTGGCCAACAGTTCCTTGTACCATTTGCAAAAGGCGTACATGCCCTGGTGCTTTTCCGAGCCGTTCATGACCCCCATGCACACTTCCCAGGCGCCCTTGGCGAATTCGCCCGACGCGCCCTTGTGGGCGGCCAGAAATTCGTTGACCAATTGCTGGCTGGTGCGACGCGAGGCGTCCTCGCGTATGTCCAGGGGATCGTTGGGCTCCTGGAAGGGGTCCCAGGCATCGTAGCCGATCTTGTCGATGAAGCGGCGGCGACGGGGGCTCAGCTTTTCGTACATGGCGCGCTTGGCCGCCGCCAGATCCTCGGGCGAAAGAGCCATCTACTTTTCCCCGTCCGTATCGGCATCGGCGTCGGGGCCTGGAATCACCCAGGTGGTCGAGCCCCCGCAGGAGGCGCAGGCCGAAGACCCGGGGGCCTCGCCGCACGAGCCGCAGTTCGCGCCATTGGCCTGGGACGCCGCCTGGGGCGCCTGGGCCGCGGCCGGCGGGGCCGGCGGCATCTGCACCAAGTCATCCTCGGTCACGATGCCGAGATATTCCTCGTCGTATTCGGTGATAAGCGCCAGCGACACCGGCACCAGCATGTCGCCCATCAGCGGCAGCTTGGTCGGCAGCGAGGCCACCACGTCCTGGGACAACAGCATGAGCCTGTCCTGGAGCTTCTCGATCTTGACCGTGGGGTAGCGACCGCCCTGCTCGAATCCGGCCTTGCCGCAAATGTGGGCTTCGCCGCCGATCTCGAGGGGCACGCCGTACAGCCGGCAGGTGATGGGGCGGGAATGATACAGGATGCAGCGGTCGTCGTCGCCGAGAAGCGGGCAGCGGATGCGCTCCCGGGCCAGATCGGCCAGGATCTCGCGGGTCGGTACGCCCTGCTCGCCGGCCCGAAACGCCTTGCGCTTGAGCTTGTAGTGCTCGCGGTCGGCCGTGTTGGCCCGCTCCAGGATGGCGTCGCGCGCCGGCCCGGGGGGGAAGGCCTCGTTGAATTTATGGTTGAGGTGGAGGGCCTCGATAAAGGTCAGGTCGAACAGGGCATGGCAGCAATCGCTGCATCCCTCGCCGCAGGAGACCATACCGGGGCAGGCGTTGGCCACCTTGGCGAAAACGGCGTCGGCCTCGGCGGCAATGGCTTCGTAACGGGCAAAGGCTGGGGAAAAATCCAGGGGCATGGCTTGGGCTCCACGAACGTCCCGGGCCGTGCGCCCATCACGCGGCTCCGCGAGGGTCAAACGGCCCGGGCCGGAGACGGTAACGGGAGCGGACGGCGGTCGGCCACTCCCGTTGCCGGTTACTTGGCGATCTACTCTTCCTCGACGACGATGGCGTCCTGGTCGCAAACCTCGACACAGGATTCACAGCCCAGGCACTCTTCCATGTTCACGGCCACGGCCTTGCCGTCGCGCAACTCATAGACCTCGACCGGGCAGACATCCACGCATTCACCGTCGCCAATACACTTCTTCGTATCGACAATGACTTTGTATCCCATGAACAACCTCCGGGCAACAGAGCACAATAAACGTATTTTTTCCAAGGAATGGCGGCAGCTTACACGTGCACGCCCGAAAGATCCGGAAAAGTTTACGCAGGAGTAGCCCCGGCATGATTTCGTGTCAAGGGAGCCGGGCCGCAAGCGACGCGGCGTAGCGCCCCGGGGACGGGGACAACTTTTTTTCTTGATTTTTTACCGGGATCGACCGAACCGTGGGGGGGGGCATGTAACCGGCCACACTTTCATGCGTCTTCTCCATCCCCCTTAAAGAAATGATATTTTTTTAAAATAAAGCTCTAAAGTTCCTGGTGGACATGGCCGAAAGGAAGGATGAAGCCTAACTATAAACTTTTTCACGCAGGGATGCCTGAAAGCCAGGGAAGGCCATGGGCAAGCTCACCTACTTACAGCCGCGACGCGGCGATATCTCTCCGGTTCTGGTGCTGCTCACCTCGCACAGGCTCGACTGCTTTCTCGTCTGCATCCGTTGCCTGGAACGCTTCACCAGCCTCGACCGCTTCAAACACATCTACGTGATCGGCAACGCGCTTTCCCCCGAGCACACGGCCGTGGCCCGACGCTTCGTCGGCCGCCACGCCAACGCCACCCTGGTCGAGCGCGGACCGCGCGGCCTGGTCCCGGCCGTGCTGGCCGCCGAAAACGAAATCCTCGCCGCCCACATCGACGACGTCATCATCAAGATCGACGAGGACCTTTTCGTCACCCCGCACTGGCTCGAACATCTTATCGACGGCTACATCGACCACGCCGAGCGCCCCGACGTGCCGGTGGTCATGCCGCTGGTGCCCATAAGCCCGCCCGGCCGCCACGTGCTCAACCGTTTCCTGCGCGTGTCCTACCCGTCCGAGCGCCACATGTACGGCGGGCAGCCCATCGAGGAGAACTGGGTCTACCACCGCTGGATATGGGAAAAGCTGCTCCACGAGAACATGGCCCAGGTGTACCTGCGCGATGCGCCGGCCAAGTACGGCTATGTCAGCTACCTGACCATCAACTGCGTGATCTTCGACGCGCGGCTCATGCGCAAGGTGCTGCCCTTTTCCACCGCGCGGGTGGCCGGCCAGCCGACCAGCGACGAGATGGCCATCAACGCGGCCCTGGCCGCCGGCAAGCAGAAGGTCGCGGTGCTCGGCAGGAGCCTGGCCCACCACTACAGCTTCTCCAGGTGCGAGGACTACCTGCGCTCCCACGTGCCCCTCGACGAGGTCTGGCGCTACATGCAGGGAATAACCGAGATGCCGGTGACCACACGGCGTTGCCACGCCCCCACCGGCGGCGGCGACCTCAAGCTGCTGCGGGCGGGAGGATGAGGAGAGAAAGCGTTTTTGGAAAATGAGCCGGGGGGAAACCTTTCTTGCAGAAAGGTTCTCCCCCCGGACCCCCTTTCCAAAGACTCCTCACGGTTACAGCGTGATAGCGTTACACTGCCTGTAATCGTTGAAAGTTTTTGGGAGGGGAGAGCGCGAGAGGGGGAACCCTTTTTTCAAAAAGGGTTCCCCTCTCGCATCATCCCCCCTCTATACAACGCCCATGCGGGCGTAGTAGCCGCGGCCGTCGCGGCCGATCAGCATGATGACCTGCCGGTTCATGCGCGACAGGTACACGGCCCGGGTGAATTCCTTTTGTCCGGCGAGTTTTTCCCCGCCGATCTGCACCAGCACGTCCCCCGGGCGCAGGCCCAGTTTGGCCGCCGGCGATCCGGACGCCACACCGGTCACGGTCACGCCCTTGCCGACGGACACGGTGACTCCCCAGCGCTCCCCGGCCACGGCCTCGGCTTCCTTGTCCGTAAAGGCCGTGGGCACGGCGGAAAGGCGCGTATCCTTCTCGCCGCGCCGCACCGTCAGGGTGAGCGCGTCGCCCACGGGCGAGGTGCGCAGGATGCCCAGGTACTGGTCCTTGTCGTCGATGTCCGTGCCGCCGACGGCGGTGATGAGGTCGCCGCGACGCAGCCCGGCCTTGGCCGCCGCCGAACCCGCCGTCACCTCGGTCACCAGCATGCCGCGCGGCCGGTCCAGGCCGAAATAGCGGGCCAGACGCGCGTCCACGTCCTGGCCGGAGACGCCGAGCCAGGCCGGCGTCACGCCGTGGCCGCCGACGATTTGTTCCACCACCCGGCGGGCCTTGTTGATGGGGATGGCGAAGCCGATGCCCTCGGCCCCGGCCTGGATGGCCATGTTGATACCGATGACCTCGCCGGCGAGATTGACCAGCGGGCCGCCGCTGTTGCCGGGATTGATGGCCGCGTCGGTCTGGATGAGGTTGGCGTAGGCCCCGCCCTCATGTTTGAGCGAGCGCCCCACGGCCGAGATCACGCCCGTGGTCACGGTGTTGGTGTAGCCGAAGGGATTGCCGATGGCGATGGCCGTCTCGCCGATCATGATGTCGGAGGAATCGCCCATGGTCGCCTGGGGCAGGGGTTTGCCGCCGGTTTTGAGGCGCAGCACGGCCACGTCGAAATCCGGGTCCGAGCCGACCAGCGTGGCGTCGAGCACCCGGCCGTCGAGGAGCCGGGCCTTGATGGACGCGCCGCCGGCGATGACGTGGGCATTGGTCAACACGAGCCCCTTGGCCCCGTCGATGATCACGCCCGAGCCCAGGCTTTCCTGGGTTTCGTGCCGGGGACCGTTCAATCCCGGGCCAAAAAACTGGCGGAAGAATTCGTCGTTGAAAAAGGGTCCCATGGCCGGGCCGCGCCGCTCCACGGTGCGGGCCGAGGTGATGTTGACCACGGCCGGGGCCACGGCGCGAACGGCCGTGACCACGGGCGTCACCCGGGCTTCGCGCCCGGCCAGGGCCGGCGGGGCGGCGCACAGAAGGGCCAGGACGCACAGAGAAAACGGGAAAAGACGTCGCACGAAAAGCCTCCGAGCGGGAAAATACGGGAAAAGGGAAAAAACGGCGGACCGTCAGCTGATGGGAATGCGGCGGCGCAGGAGTTCGGGCCGGACCTTGGGCACGAGCACCACCAGCACCCCGTCCTTCATCACGGCCGCGATCTCCACCCGGGACACGCCCTTGGGCAGGGCGAACCGGCGGCAAAAGGGGCCGTAAGACCGCTCGAGGACCTGGTACACGCCGCCCTCGGTTTCCTTGGCAAAGGCACGCCGACCCTCGACCACCAGAAACCGGCCCCGGGCCTCCACGGAAACGTCCTCGCGGGACACGCCGGGCAATTCCAGCACGACGCGGAAATCCTCGGCCGTTTCCACCACGTCGGCCACGGGCTGCCAGGCATAGGCGGCGTCTTTCGTACCGGCCGGTTCCAGGACCATGCCCTCGGCCTCCGCCCGTATTTCGGACAGGGCCATCCACGAGCTCCACTGCAGCTTGGCCATACGCGGCTCCAAAAGGCCGGGGAAAAGGTCCCCGGGCTGTGCGTCAATCCTTGACCGAACGTTTGCCGGCGTCCCAGTCGGCCTGGGGCACGGCTTCCTCGACGAGCATGATGGGGATGTCGTCGCGCACCGGGTAGACCACGCCGCACGGTTTGCAGGCCAGGCCTTCGCCGTCGCCGAGGACCGTGAGCCCGCCCTTGCACTTGGGGCAGGCCAGAATGGTGAGCAGATCGGGATTTATGGTCACAAGAGGTCTCCTTTGCGAGAGTGTGGGCCAGTGATAGCCAAATCGGGGGCCGGGCGCAACGGAGGTTCACAATACCGCCACACCGGGCTATGCTTGTTCCATGGCGCTCATTGACCTGCACACGCATTCCACGGCCTCGGACGGCACCCTCCCCCCGGGAGAACTGATAGCCCTGGCCGCGAAAAAGGGCCTGGCCGCCGTGGCCCTGACCGACCACGACACCCTGGCCGGCCTGGCCGAAGCCCGGGCCGCCGGCCGGACATGCGGCGTGGACGTGGTGTCCGGGGTCGAACTGTCCGTGGCCGACGGGGACAGATCGGTGCATCTGGTGGGCCTTTTCCTGCCCGACGCGCCCGGTCCTCTGGCCGAGGCTCTGGCTTATCTGCGCAACCGCCGCCACGACCGCAACCGACGCATCCTCGACAAGCTGCGCGAATGCGGCATTCCCATAGAATACGACACGGTCACGGCGCTGGCCAGGGGGGCGGTCGGCCGGCCGCACATCGCCCAGGTGCTCGTGTCCATGGGCGCGGTGACGAGCTTCAAGGAGGCCTTTACCCGCTACCTCGGGGCGTACGGCCGGGCCTACGTGCCCAAGGACAAGCTGCCCTTTTCCCAGGCCGCCGCGCTCATCCACGACGAAGGCGGGCTGGCCGTCCTGGCCCATCCCTACATCCTGGGACTGAACGGTCCGGGGCTGGCCGAAACGGTCGGGCGCTACCGCGACGCCGGGCTCGACGCCATCGAGGCCTTCTACCCCGAGCACTCCCAGGCCCAGACCCTTGAATACCTGGCCCTGGCCCGCAAGCTGGGGCTCGGCGTCTCGGGGGGATCGGATTTTCACGGCGACGCCAAGCCGGAAATCGAGCTCGGACGCGGCCGGGGCAATCTGCGGGTGGACATCTCCGTCCTCGATCTGCTGCGGGCAAGGCAGGCCAAGCGCAACGCCGGGCTGATCCCGGGCGGCGAAAAAGGGCTTGACCAACCGCCCGGGGCAATGTAAAAAGCGCCTCTTCCCTATCGGAGGTCAAACCTATATGTACGCAATCGTTATGGCTGGCGGCAAGCAATACAAGGTCCAGGAAGGGGCCACCATCACCGTGGACCTGCTTCCGACCGAAGCCGGCTCCCAATACGTTCTGGACAAGGTGCTGCTGGTTGGCGGCCCCGAGGTCAAGGTAGGCGCGCCCTATGTTCCCGGCGCGGCCGTGACCTGCGAGGTGGCCGGGCACGTCAAAGGCAAGAAGATCACGGTCTTCCACAAACGCCGCCGGCAGGATTCCCATAAAAAGCAGGGCCATCGCCAGGGCTACACCAAGCTTACGGTGCAGTCCATCCAGGCTTAGGCCGCAGTTTTCAAGGAGCCCCGACATGGCACATAAAAAAGCGGGCGGCAGTTCCAGAAACGGCCGCGACAGCGCCGGGCAGCGGCGCGGCGTCAAGCGCTTCGGCGGCCAGCAGGTCGTCGCCGGCAACATCCTGGTGCGTCAGCTCGGCACCAAGTTCCACCCCGGCGAGGGCGTGGGCATGGGCCGCGACTACACCCTGTTCGCGCTGGTCAACGGCGTGGTGAAATTCGAGAAGTATCTGCGCAACAGGCAGGTCAAGACCCGGGTGCTGGTCGTTCCGGCTTCCGACACGACCCAATAGCCTTTCGCGTCTTTTACGCCTTTTTTTCGCGGGCGGGGGGGAGTTCCCCTCGCCCTTTTCGCGTTGGGCTCCTCTTGCCCGGCCGGGCGGTTGCCCTTTGCACCGGGGATGCGTACTTCTGCAGACGACCATCCGGCCCCTAAACGGATCGGCCGGTTCGGCCGATAGGCAAGGATGGAGGACCCATGGCGGAACAGGGGCACAAAGCCAATATCATCATCAAGCGGGTAAAGAAGATCTCGGCTGGCGCCCATGGCGGCTCGTGGAAGGTCGCCTATGCCGACCTGGTCACGGCCATGATGGCCTTTTTCCTGCTGATGTGGCTTCTCAACATGGTGCCCCAGGACAAAAAGGAACAGCTCGCCTCCTATTTCAACGACTTCAGCCTGTTCCAGAATCCAGGTCCCTCGGCCCAACTGCTCGATTCCGGGGGCCTCGGCCCGCCGGGCGCCATTGTCGGCAGCCAGGACGAGCGACCGGACGTGGCCATCGACCGGAATGGCAAGGCTCCTTCCGGCGGCAAAGGCCAGGATACCGGCGACCTCGACGGCGGCAAACACCTCGACGCCAAGGGACGGGCCGAGGCGGCCAAGGCCGAGGCCGCGGCCAAGGCCCTGGAAGGACAGATCGAACAGGCTTTGGAAAAAGCCGTTCCGGAACTGGCCAGCCAGGTGTCCGTCACCCAGGACAAGGACAGGGTCCGCATCGAGATCATGGACAAGGCCGAACGACCGCTTTTCGATCTCGGCGGCGTGACGCTTCTGCCCGACGCCCAACGCATCCTGGCCGCCGTCACCGACGTCATCAAAAAGGAAGGCATCAAGGTGGCCATCGAGGGCCACACCGACGCCTACCGTTATTCAGGCACCTACACCAACTGGGATCTTTCCGCCGGCCGGGCGCTTTCGGCCAGGCGGCTGATGATCCAGCAGGGGCTTTCCCCCGACCAGGTGGCCGCGGTCACCGGGTATGCCGATACCAAGCCGTATGTGCCCGGCAACCTGTACGATCCGAAAAACCGTCGCATAAGCCTCCTGCTCTACCGGGAGCCCAAACCCGGCGAGAAGGCGGCCGGCGGCACCGGCGGCGTCAGCGGCACCGGCGGCGTCAGCGGCACCGGCGGCACGGAAAAAAGCAAGGCTGTGGTCACGCCCAAGACGCCGGACGTGGGACAGGTCCTGGAGCAGCAGATCGACAACCTTTACGACCGGTCGACCGAGAGCCAGTTCTAGGCCCGGCGACTCCAGGGCGAAGCTATGTTCGCAATCATCGGCATCCTCATCGTCATCGGCTGCATCCTGGCCGGTTTCATCATGGAAAAAGGCAATTTCGACCTGCTCCTTTCGGCCGCCCCGCCGGAGATGCTCATGATCGGCGGCGGCGCGCTGGGACAGCTGGTCCTAAGCGCCCCCAAAGACGTGCTCGGGGCCACCTTCAAGGGCGCACTGTCCATTTTCGGCGGCATGACCACCAGCAAACCCTACTACCTGGAGCTTCTCATCACCCTGTCCGGGCTGTACATGAAGATCCGCCGCGAAGGCCTGGTGGCCATCGAAAAAGACGTGGAGCGGCCGGCGGAAAGCCCGATTTTCAGCAACTTCGCCAAGAACAAGAAAAACCACGAAGTGCTGACGTTTATCTGCGACACCATGCGGATATTCTCCACGGTCAACATCGAGGCCCACGAATTCGAGAGCATCATGGACGCGGACATCGAGGCCACGGTGCACGAGGCCCTTGTCCCGGCCCATGCCATTTCCAAGACCGCCGACGCCCTGCCGGGCCTCGGCATCGTGGCCTGCGTGCTCGGCGTCGTTTTGACCATGGGCAAGATCAACGAACCGGCCGAAGTGCTCGGCCACAGCATCGGCGCGGCGCTGGTCGGCACGTTTCTCGGCGTGCTCATGGCCTACGGCTTCGTTGCGCCCATCGCCACCAACATCGAGCACCGGGCCAAGGAAACCGAGGCCATTCTGCTGACGGCCAAGGCGTCGCTGACGGCCTTCGTGGGCGGCAACCCGCCGCCCGTGGCCCTGGAAGCCGGACGCCGGGCCATCCCCATCAACAAGCGCCCCACCTTCGAAGAGCTGGAAGAGGCCATCAAGATCAGCAAGGGCAAGTAGGCGAGCAGGCGTCGGCCGTTGCGGGAGGCCCGGCGGGGACCGCCGGATTGTCAGCGCAAATAGGACGGCAGGACGATATCGGCGCAGGGGATGGGAAAGGCCTTGGCCGTGATGTCGGCCAGCACGCCGATATCGAGCCAGTATTCCTCGAAATAGCCGGCTGCGTTGTAGGCCTGGGCCTTGGCCGCCAGAAAGGCCACGTCGCCGCTCTTGGCGGTCACGGCCAGATCGAGGATCAGAAAAAGCCGTGTGGCCAGGGCATCGTCCTTTGCGCGCTTCGGGCAGCCCGTTGCCGCCTGGGCCGGATCGTATTCCACCGAGGCCCGGACCACGGTCTGACCGGGGTCGCCCGCGAACGTCTCCCATATGACGTTTTTCACGCAGGGCGAAACGGCGAGAAGCTCCCCGAGGGTCAGCCCGCCGACCCCGAGCGGCCGCCAGTTGCGGGCCGCCTCCTGGGCCTTGGGCGCAAAACAGCCCGCCACGGCCAAGACCGTCAGCAGCAGGGCAGGCAGCAGCAGGACAGGCAGCATCGGCATCCGTTTCATGCGATTCCCCGTCATTCCGGTGATGTTTCCTATGGGTCGGTTGACGGCCGGAGGGAGAGGGAGCGGCCGCGCGCGGCGCATATTTGAAGAATACGCCTTCGCGTCCGCTCCCTCTCCCCCCGGCCCAGGTCGCCCGGATCATACCGGGAAACAATCCGCTGCCCAGTGGGATACTGGCTGGTCTTGCTCCCACAGTCCATTTTCTTTCAAGGGGATGGAAACGCAAACCCTTCCAGACGGAAAATATCGAATTACGACAACTCGTCGTAATTTAACATTCATCCCGTTGAAAGTTTTTGAAAGGGGTCCAGGGGGAAACTTTTTTCAAAAAGTTTCCCCCTGGCCGCCGGAGGCCTTTCCTCTTCGCCGCCGCGTTACGCCAGGGGGCGCACTTCGACGCGGTTGCGGCCGCCGCTTTTGGCTTGGTAGAGGGCCGCATCCGAGGCGGCGAGCAGGGCCTCGGGCTCGGTGTCCATGTTGGGGACGATGCCCGAAATACCGATGCTGACGGTGATGGTGTCCGCCGCCGGGGAACTGGCGTGCTCGATGGCCGCCGCGCGCACGTGGGCCCGGATCAGCCCGGCGATGGACAGGGCTCCGGCCAGATCGGTGCCGGGCAGCAAGGCCACGAACTCCTCGCCGCCGTAGCGGGCCACGAAATCACCGGGACGCTTGAGCGCCGCCTCGATGGCCTCGGCCACTTGCCGCAGGCACAGGTCGCCTTGCAGATGGCCATAGGTGTCGTTGTAGTTCTTGAAGAAGTCGATATCGATCATGAGCGCCGAAAGCGGCATGCCTTCACGCCGCGCGCGCAGCCATTCCTTGTGGAAGACGTCCTCGAAGCAGCGCCGGTTGGGCACGCCGGTCAGCCCATCCTGGTTGGAGAGCTGCTCGAACTTGCGGGTGAGCGCCTCGAGCTCGCGCTCGCGGGCCTTGCGCTGGTCCATCTCTTCCTTGAGCCGCAAGGCCGAACGGACCCGCGCCCGCAGTTCCATGCTGTTGACGGGCTTGGCCAGAAAATCCATGGCCCCGGCCTCGAAGGCGCGCTCCAGGCTGCCGGCCTCGTCCTTGACCGTGACGATGATGACGGGAATATCGCGCAGGCGCGGATCGGCCTTGATCAGCCGGGTGGCGTCGATGCCGTCCATGTCCGGCATGACCACGTCCATAAGCACGAGATCCACGTCCGGAGCATCGTATTTGCGGCACCGCTCGTCGAGCAGGGCCAAGGCCTCGCCGGCCGAGCCGGCGCATAACGGCTCGACGTAGCCGGCCCCCTTGAGAATGGTGGACAGCAGCAGGCGGGAAGAGTCGGAGTCGTCCACGATCAGGATGTTCATGCCGATCCCGGTGCGTGTTGCCTGGCCCAAAACGACGCGACGCATGCCGCGCTGCTATGCCGGGACGACGCCCGTCGCCTGAAGCGGCGCGAACGTCATAACGTGGTCCGGCAGGCCGAACACAGTACCTGTCACGATTTGCATCATGCCCCAACAGGGGAAAAAAGCAACCATCAGCCGGCCGAACCTCCCGGCGCGGCGCCCAGGCGGCCGGCCAGCCGCTCCATGGTGTCCCGGTCCGTGAAGTCGAAACGCAACGGCGTCAGGGTGATATAGCCTTCCGTGAGAATGGCCCGGTCGGTATCCGAGGCCAGGGCTTCGGGGGGAATGACGCCGGTCAGCCAGTAATAGTTGCGGCCGCGGGGGTCCTGGCGGGTGACGTACCAGTCGTTGTAGACGGCGGACGTCGGCGGGCACAGCCGGATTCCCTTGACCTCGTCCACGGGACAGGACGGGAAATTGAGGTTGAGCACGCAACGCGGCGGCGCGACCTCCCAGGGGCGGCTGGCCAAAAACTCGGCCACGTAGCGGCCCTGGCCGGTCAGATCCCCCGGGGCGTAGTCGTCATGGGACACGGCCAGGGCCGGATAGCCCATGAGCGCTCCCTCGGTGGCGGCCGAGACCGTGCCGGAATAGATGATGTCCACCCCGACGTTGGCTCCGGCGTTGATGCCGGAAACGACCAGATCGGGCGGGGACGGGCACAGCGTGGTCAGCGCCAGCTTGACGCAGTCGGCCGGCGTGCCGGAAACGCCCAGGCCCTTGAAGCCGTTTTCCGAAAATTCCTTGACCCGAAGCGGCATGGCGATGGTGATGGCATGTCCCACCGCCGACTGTTCGGATATGGGCGCGACGACCGTGACCTCATGGCCGGCGGCCACGAGGCCCTTGTAGAGGTCGCGGATGCCCACGGCCTGGATGCCGTCGTCGTTTGTCAACAGGATGCGCATGTCGTCTCCTCCGAGGCGTCCCCCCGGCCGGGGCACTATGCCCAAGGCGGCCGGGATTGACAACCGCCCCGGCCCCGGGCAATTTTCCTTTTCCTGCAACATCAGTGACACCACCGTGACCCGCAAAACACAGTTCATACAAGACCTCACCCCGGGCCAGCCCGCCGCCGACGTATTCCTCCTCGGCGCGGCCAGACTCGGACAGGCCAAAAACGGCCCCTTCTGGACGCTCACCCTGCAAGACGCCTCCGGAGAGATCGAAGCCAAGATCTGGAGCCCGGCCGCCCAGTCCTATGCCGACCTGGCCGCCGGCCAGTTCGCCTTTGTCGAGGGACAGGTCGGGGCCTACCGCGACCGGCCGCAGGTCAATATCGAGCGGCTGCGCGTGCTTGCGCCCGAGGAATACGCGCCGGATCTGGCCCAGTTCGTGCCTTCGAGCGCCGAGCCGCCCGAAGGGCTGCTGGAAAAGCTGACCGAACTGTGCCGGGCCGAAATTTCCCACGCCCCCTGGCGTAAGTTCTGCGCCAAGGTGCTGTCCCATCCGGAATTCCGGGACAAGATCCTCGAGGCGCCGGGCGCGAAAAGCGTCCACCACTCCTACCGGGGCGGGCTGCTCGAACACACGCTGGCCGTGGCCAACCTGGTTCTTTCCATCTGCGACCGCTACCCGGCCCTGGACCGCGACACCCTGCTCGCCGCCGCCGTGTGCCACGATCTGGGCAAGGCCTGGGAACTCACCTCCGGCCCGACCCGGGACTACACCGACGCCGGCCGGCTGCTCGGGCATATCGTCATCACCCTGGAGCTGGTCGAGCCGCTTCTTAAAAAGTCCGGCATCGAGCCGGAACTGGCGCTCCACTTCAAGCACATCCTGGTGGCCCACCACGGCGAGTACGAATTCGGCTCGCCCCGGCGTCCCAAGACCGCCGAAGCCTTCGTGCTGCACTTCGCCGACAATATCGACGCCAAGATGAACCAGATTTTTGGTACCCTCGAGACCGAGGAGCCCGGCCAGTGGTCGCCCTACGTGCGCACCCTGGAACGCTACCTCTACAACCCCCCGCGGACGCCGCGCGAAACCCCGGCCAAAAACAACAAGCCCCGGGAAAAGGACGCCCAATGTTTATTACCTTTGAAGGCATAGAGGGCTCGGGCAAGTCCACCCAGATCGCGCTCCTGAAGTCCGCCCTGGAAGCGACCGGCAAGAGCGTCGTCACCACGCGCCAGCCCGGCGGCTGTCCCCTGGGGGAAACGCTGCGCTCCATCCTGCTCTCCACCCAGACCAAAAACCTGGACCACCGGGCCGAACTGTTCCTCTACCTGGCCGACCGGGCCCAACACATCGCCGAGGTCATCCGCCCCGCCCAAAACGCCGGCCATATCGTCCTTTGCGACCGCTTCGCCGACTCCACCGTGGTCTACCAGGGCTACGGCCGGGGCCTCGACGTGGCCATGCTCCACGAGCTCAACGACATCGCCGTGGCCGGAGCCTGGCCCCAGCGCACCATCCTGCTCGACCTCGACCCGGAACAAGGCCTGCGCCGCGCCCTGGCCCGCAACCTCAAGACCGGAAACTGCGTCACCGAAGGCCGCTTCGAGGCCGAAGACATCGATTTCCACACCCGCATCCGCGACGGCTACCTGGCCCTGGCCAGCCTGCACCCCAGACGCTACGCCGTCATCGACGCCACCCCCGACGTCGACACCGTGGCCAAGGCCGTCTGGGAAGCCGTCTCCAGTCGTATGGGAGCGTAAGATTTTGAAGAGAGAACCGGGGGGAAACCTTTCTTGCAGAAAGGTTCTCCCCCCGGCCCCCTTTCCAAAGACTCTTAACGATAACAGCTTGTCACCGTTAGAAGTTTTTGGGAAGGGAGAGCGCGAGAGGGGAACCCTTTTTTCAAAAAGGGTTCCCCTCTCGCATTTTCCTTCCTCTTCCCCCAAGGTGCTTAAGGCACGAACGAGTGCCTGATTGCACGCGGGGAAAACGGGCCGTAAGGATAGGGAATCTCCCGGTACAACATTGGAGGTTCCCATGAACGTTCTGGCCATAAACGGCAGCCCGCGCAAGAAATGGAACACCGCCACCCTGCTTGAAAACGCCCTCGAGGGGGCCAGGGAAGGCGGCGCGCAGACCAAGCTCGTCCACCTGTACGAGCTCAACTACAAGGGCTGCATCAGCTGCTTCGAGTGCAAAAAGATCGGCGGCAAGAACTACGGCCGCTGCGCGGTGAAGGACGGTCTGACGCCGCTTCTGGAGGAGGCGGGACAGGCCGATGCGCTCATTCTCGGCACGCCGGTCTATTTCAGCGCGGAGACCGGCATGATGCGGTCGTTTTTCGAGCGCCTGGCCTTCCCCTACCTGACCTACACCCCGGGCTATGCGTCACTTTTCACGCGCAAGATCCCGACGGCCCTCGTGTACACGATGAACCTCCCCGAAGAAGCGCTGCCCAAGTGGGGCTACGACATCTCCATGGAGCGCATGCGCGGAACGATGGCCCGCATCTTCGGGGCCTGCGAGCTGTTTTGCTGCACGGACACCTATCAGTTTTCGGACTATTCCAAATACCTGTCCACGGTCTGGGACGCGACGGCTAAGGCCAAACGGCACGAGGAAGTCTTTCCCGAAGACTGCAAGCGCGCCCATGCCCTGGGTCTGCGCCTGAGCCAGGGCATGCCCGCCTAGGGCCTCGACGCCTTAAGAGTTTCCGAAAGAGAGAACCGGGGGGAAACCTTTCTTGCAGAAAGGTTCTCCCCCCGGGCCCCCTTTCCAAAGACTCTTAACGATAACAGCTTGTCACCGTTAGAAGTTTTGGTGAGGGGAGAGCGCGAGAGGGGGACCCTTTTTTCAAAAAGGGTCCCCCTCTCGCCTGTCTTTCATCTCTTTCTTTCCCCCCCCTCAGGATCGACGCAGGCGGCGGTCGAAGTCGAATTCCCGCGAGGTGACATGGTCTTCGAGACGCCGGATGCGCTTGTCCAGCCGGTCGAAGCGGCGCTTGACCCGGGCCAGGGCATGGGTGCGCGACGAGACGTAGTCGTCGTAAAAGGCCCGTTCCTCGTCGGAATCCGGGGGCAGCACGGGCTCGGGCTTGATGACGAAACCGGCGATCAGGTAGGCCCCGACCATGGGCCACACGCCCGTGAAAAAGGTCAGGATGACGATGAAAACCCGCATCCAGAAGACCGGCACGTCCAGAAAACGGGCCAGCCCCTTGCACACGCCAAGGAACATGCCGGAGCGGGAGCGGTAGAGCTGGCTTAGGCGCAACTGGCTGTAATGCCTCATTGTCCGTCCTCCCTGCCGCGCCCCGGATCGAGCACCAGGGCTTCGAGGTTTTCCACGCGGTCTTCCAGCCGGGACAGACTGCGGTGGATTTCCTGGAGCAATTGCGCCTCCTCGGCGTCATTGCCCCGGGGCTTGGGCGCGCCCGGGCGGACCAGCCGGATGCCGAGCAGGAAAATGGTCCCCAGGATCACCAGCCCGACCACCGTGGCCCCGGCCATGACCAATGCCGTAATCAGTCCCATCATAGTTGTTTCCTTATTCTTCCTTCCACATCAAGCGCAAAAGCAACCCGGCTCTTCCATATCTACCCCGTGAAAGTTTTTCGGGGAGGGGGTCCGGGGGAGGGACCTTTTTTCAAAAAGGCCCCTCCCCCGGCATCCTACTTCCTCCCCCCGGTCTCGCCGAGGCGGCGGTCGAAGTCGAATTCCTTGGAGGTCACGTGGGATTCCAGGCGGCCGATGCGCGCCTCGAGGCCTTGCGCCTGGTCGCGCACGGTACGGGCCTGCGCATCCAGCCGGACGCCGGTGACATCGATGGTACGCGGCTCGCCCGCGTATTGCGGTTCGGGGCGCAGGAGCAGGGCGCAGGCCAGATAGATGATCAGCGCCGGCCAGCCCACGGTGAGAAAGAGCACCACAAAAAAGGCCAGCACCACCCAGGTCGGCAGCCCGAGCCAGCCGGCCAGCCAAGCGAAGCCGCCGGTGACAAGGCCGTCGCGCCGGGGGCGATCGCCCCGGTCGAAGCCTGGGCGGGGAGAGCTTACGATGCGGCGGCTGTCCCGCCGTCCGCTACAGCAACCACGGTTTCTCATGACTTGCCTCGCTTGTCCGCGTCCCGTTCCATCAGGGTCTCCAGATTGCGGACCCGGTCTTCCAGCCGCGACAGGGTGGACCGGACCTCTTCCAGCAGGGCCACGGCCTCGGTGTCGGCATCGCGTCCGGCCCGCTCCACCCGGTCGCGGCGGCGGCGCAGGGCGGCGATGGCCGCGATGACCACCACGATGAGCAGGATCTGCCAGAGGAACTGGCCGCCCCCGTAAAAAAATGCATGGTGCCCGTACACATTTTCTCCTTCATGCGCCGGCAGGTCCCGCCGACTGTATCATCCGAAGCTGACCTGCCCTTTCTCCCCCGTCAAGAGGGTCCGGGCGACATCACGTTCCCCGGTGGAGGCGGGAGGGACAAAGGCGTCCCGGTTGCCGGAGCAATGGCGTTTCTTATCGCAGTCGACAGCGCATTCCGTTGCCATATTCTGTCGGTTGTCCGGCTCGGGGCGGGGCGATCGCGCGCGGCGCATATTTGAAGAATACGCCTTCGCGCTCGCCCCACCCCGCGCCGCCCCTGGTCACACGTCCCATAGCCGGAAGCAATCCTGACCACACGACATGTTCCGATAGCGAACGCCCCGTAGGCAACCACGGCATCTTATCCTGATACAGGCAAAGGCGCTCCAACGTTCCTGAACCCCCTTTGAAAGTTTTTGAAGGGGGGGTCCGGGGGGAAACTTTTTTCAAAAAGTTTCCCCCCGGCCGCCGGAGGCATTCCATCTCCCCCCTTCCCTATTCGGCCCGGCGGGCCTTGAGGCGGGCCAGTTCGCGTTCCACATCCTCGTCGGCAGCGAGCCGGTCGAAGCGGGCCTCGAGGGATTCGCCCTCGGCCGGGCGGCGGGTGACGCCGGGCGAACCGGCCAGCTCGGCCTCGGCCTCCATGCGTTCGATGCGGTTTTCGAATTCCTCGAAGCGCAGCAGGGCCTCGGCGGAATCGGCCCGGGAGATGTCCTCGCGCACGCGCTTCTTGCCGGTGGCCCGCAGATGGCGGTGGAGCAGCGTGCGCTGGCGTTCCTTGGCCGAAGCGAGCTTTTCCTCGAGCCGGCCGATGTCCTCGCGGTAGGCGTCGACCATGCCGGCGATGGCGGCCTGCTCCTCGGCCAGGGTCCCGGCCCGGCCTTCCAGGGCGCGCTTTTCCATCAGCGCCTCACGGGCCATGTCCTCGCGGCCCTTGTCCACGGCCAGCTCCGCCTTCTCTCCCCAGCGGGCGGCGCGTTCCCGCACGGCGTCCAAGCCACGGCCGGACTTGGCGGCCTGGGCCATGGTGCGGGCGCAATCGGCCTTGAGCTCGACGAGGGTTTCCTCCATTTCCTGGATCATGAGGCGGATGAGCTTTTCCGGGTCTTCGGCCTTGTCGAGCATGGCGTTGATGTTGGAATTGATGATATCCTTGAAGCGACTGAAAATTCCCATGACATACCTCCGGTGCGCGAAATGTCGCGCGACGTTTTTTTATAGGCAAAGGCCGTGCCATGGCGTACACGTTGTAATTTCAATATGTTACAGCTTTGGCGAGAAATGCTCATTGCGAAAAAGACCAACATATGGTTTATCTCGCCATATATGAGGTCAATTTTACCATGACAGCCAACACCCCCGGCCTCGTCGAAGCCCTGGGCCAGTCCGACGCCTTCCTGGCCTTCATGGAACGCGTGGCCGCCGTGGCCCGGGTCGACCGGCCGGTGGTCCTCGTCGGCGAGCGCGGCAGCGGCAAGGAGCTGGCCGCCGCCCGGCTCCATTTCCACTCCCCGCGCTGGGAAGGGCCGTTCGTGGTCGTCAATCCGGCGGCGCTGCCCCGCACGCTTCTGGAATCCGAACTCTTCGGCCACGAGGCCGGGGCGTTCACCGGAGCGGCCAGACGCCGGCTCGGCCGATTCGAGATGGCCGACCGGGGCACACTTTTTCTCGACGAGCTCCAGGCCGCGCCCCGGGCCGTACAGGAAAAACTGCTGCGGGCCGTGGAATACGGGGCCATCGAACGCATCGGGGCCGGCGAACCCGTCAACGTGGACGCCCGGATCGTTGCCGCCACCAATGTCGATCCGCGCGAGCTGGTGCGGCGCGGCCGGCTCATGCCGGATCTCCTCGACCGCCTCGCCTTTGCCGTGCTTTTCGTGCCGCCCCTGCGCAGCCGCCACGGCGACATCGCCTATCTCGCCGAACGCTTCGCCGCCCGCTTCGCCGCCGAACTCGGCCGGCCCGAGCCGCCCCGCTTCACCTCAGCCGCCCTGGCCGCGCTGGCCGCCCACGACTGGCCCGGCAACATCCGGGAGCTCAAAAACACTGTGGAGCGGGCCGTGTTCGAGGCCGCCGGACCATGCATAGACCATGTGACCATCGATCCGTTCACTCAGGAAGGCAGAACCACACCATCCCCCATTAAAGGGGGCCCGGGGGGAATTATTCCCCCCGGCGGGGTGCAGGGGCGGAGCCCTGCTGGGGAGGTCCAGGAGGGGCAAAGCCCCTCCTGGGCTCAGGCCATCGCCGCCTTCGAAACAGACCTGCTGCGCCGGGCGCTGGCGCGCGCGGGCGGCAACCAGCGCCGGGCGGCCGACTCGCTGGAGCTCACCTACGACCAGTTCCGGGGGCTTTATCGCAAGTATGCCCAGGCGCTTGACGCCGGGCGCAAAGCCCCGTAGCCCCAGCCGATGCCGCATCAAGCCCCATCCGACATTTCGTGTCGCGCCGTCCGGTTGCCAAACGGCGTGCGCGTGGCCACCGAAGGAATGCCCCTGGTCAAAACCGCCAGCCTTGGCGTGTGGATCGAAGCCGGCTCCCGCCACGAGGCCCCCGGCCAGGAAGGCATGGCCCACCTGTGGGAACACATGGCCTTCAAGGGAACCGCCACCCGCGACGCCCTGGCCATCGCCAAGGAGCTCGACATCCTGGGGGGCCTTGCCAACGCCTTCACCTCCCGCGAGGTCACCTGCTTCCACATCCGCGTCATGGACGCCCACATGGAGCGGGCCTTTGCCGTGCTTTCCGACATCGTCCTCAACCCGGCCCTGGACCCCGAGGAACTGGCCCGGGAAAAAGGCGTGATCGTCCAGGAAATCTCCATGGTGGAGGAAACGCCCGAAGACAAGGTGCACGAGGATTTCTGGGCCGCCGCCTGGGCCAACCCGGCCATCGCCCACCCCATCACCGGCACGCCGGATTCCGTCATGGCGGCGACGCCCAAAGCCTTGGCCGCCTGGCGCAAGGCCCGCTACCGCCCCGACGCCATCGCCATTGTCGCGGCCGGCTCGGTGGACCACGACGCCCTGGTCGCCATGACCGAGGCCACCTTCGGCCGTCTGCCGACCGTTTCCGCCCCGGCCCCGGGCGGCGTGGGGACGTACACCCCGCCGCGACTGGCCGTGCGCCGGGAAAGCGAACAAAATCACGTCATCCTGGCCTACCCGTCGGTCGGCAACACAAGCTCGGAACGCTTCGGCCACACCATCCTGGCCACGCTGCTCGGCGGCAACATGTCCTCGCGCCTGTTCCAGGAAGTCCGGGAACGCCGGGGACTGGCCTACTCCATCTACGCCAGCATCAACGCCCTGGCCGAAACCGGCATTTTCGAAATCCAGGCCGCCGTGGAACCGGAACGCACCAAGGAACTCGTCGACGTGGTGCGCGCCGAGCTTGCCGCCGTGGCCGACGGCGCGGTAACCAGGGAAGAGTTGGAGCACACCCGCGAACACCTCAAGGGACTGCTCTACCTGGGGGCGGAATCCACGGAAAACCGCATGATGCGCCTGGCCCGAAACACCCTGCTTTTTGGCCGCCACATCCCGCTTACCGAGACCGCCGCCGCCCTGGACACGGTCACGCTGGCCGATCTGGCCGGCATCGCCCGCGCCGCCTTCACCGACGCGAACGCGGGCCTTTGCATCCTCGGACCGGCTGCCGCAATCCCCGATTGACGCGGGTGCGGCCGCCCATAAGGAGGCCAACGCCATGTCTGATCAAGCTCGCTACACCGTCGGCAAGGGGACCCTGCTTCTCATCGAAGGCGACATCACGCGGGACGACGCGGACGCCATCGTCAACGCCGCCAACTCCGCCCTGGCCGGCGGCGGCGGTGTGGACGGGGCCATCCACCGGGCCGCCGGGCCAATGCTCCCGGCAGCCTGCCGCGCCATCATCGCCGAAATCGGCCGCCTGCCCGCCGGCGGGGCCGTCATCACCCCCGGTTTCGACCTGCCCGCACGCCACATCATCCACACCGTCGGCCCCATCTGGCACGGTGGAAACTCCGGCGAACCCGAAAAACTGCGTTCCGCCTACACCCAATCCCTGGCCCGCGCCGTGGAAAACAGCCTGTCCAGCATCTCCTTTCCGGCCGTCTCCACCGGCGTCTACGGCTTTCCCGTGGAAAAGGCCGCGCCCATCGCCTTGAAAGCCATGGCCGAAGCGCTCACGGCCGGCTCGATCCGGGAAGTTCGCGTCTATCTGCACGGAAAACATGCCTTCGACCTCTGGCGCTTGGCCGCGGATGCCTTATTTGGAGAAATTACGCGTTAGGAAAGTATGTGTGTACGTGTGGGTGCCTCCGGCGGCCGGGAGGGGCGTTGTCCCTCCCGGACCTCCCCACCGGGGGGGCGGGCGCGCCCCCCGGTCCCCCCATCCGGCGCGGCAAGCCGCCAGCCAAATTCCGGCCCCACGATGGCCCGTGAAAGGCAGGCAGGAGTACAAGGGTGAAATGGGATTCGGGACAATATTTGAAATTTGAAGGCGAAAGGACCCAACCGTCCATCGATCTGGCCGGGAGAATCGAAAAGGAAGAGGCCAGACGGGCACTTGATGTGGGCTGCGGGCCGGGCAACAGCAGTGAGGTGTTGGCCAGACGCTTTCCCCGGGCCCGGGTGCTCGGCATCGACAGCTCGCCCGAAATGATCGAAAGCGCCAGGGACGCGTATCCTGGGATCGATTTCAAATTGTGCGACACGGGCAAGGAGCTGGAGAGCCTGGAGGGCGGCTACGACGTCGTCTTCTCCAACGCCTGCATCCAGTGGGTCCCGGACCACAAGGCGCTGCTTAAAAACATGATGGGCCTGCTTGCGCCCGGCGGCGTGCTCGCGGTGCAGATTCCCATGAACCAGCACGAGCCCATCCACAAAATCATCGGGGAACTCGTCACCGGCGACGCCTGGAAGGACGCCTTCCCCAATCCCCGCGTTTTCCACACCCTCACCCAGGGCTGTTATTTCGACCTGCTGGCGAAGCTCGCCGCATCCTTCACCATGTGGGAGACGACCTACTATCACGTCATGCCGTCCCACGAGGCCATCCTCGACTGGTACCGGGGCACGGGCCTTCGCCCCTACCTCGCGGCCCTCCCCGACGAGAGGAAACAGGACTTCGAACAGGCGGTCCTGGCCAAGGTGCGCGCGCAATACCCGCTCCAGGAAAACGCGCAGGTCATTTTCCGTTTTCCCCGATTCTTTTTCACCGCAACACATTGATTTTTATATATTTATTTAGTCATAACAACCCCCTTTGAAAGTTTTTGGGGAGGGTGGGGGTCCGGGGG